>CAZBKX010000621.1:0-3410 GCA_964492535.1 uncultured Rhodoferax sp.
CCTTTGTGGCCGCGCTGCTCGCGTTTCAGGTGCCGGTGGCCACCTGGGAAAAAGCTGCGCCGTGGTTGTTTGTGCTGTCCATCGTGCTGCTGGTGCTGGTGCTGATTCCCCATGTGGGCAAGGTGGTGTACGGTGCGCGCCGCTGGATATCTATTGGCCCGTTCAGCTTTCAGCCGTCCGAGCTGGCCAAATTCACGGTGCTGCTCTATGCGGCCAATTACATGGTGCGCAAGATGGAGGTCAAGGAGCGCTTTTTCCGCGCGGTCCTGCCGATGGGCGCTGCGGTGGGCGTTGTGGGCATCTTGTTGTTGGCTGAGCCGGACATGGGTGCGTTCATGGTGATTGCCGTGATCGCCATGGGGATCCTGTTTTTGGGCGGCGTGAACGCCCGCATGTTCTTCTTGATTGCCACCATCTTGGTGGTGGCCTTCGGCTTGATCATTGCGTCAAGCGAGTGGCGCCGGGAGCGCATCTTTGCCTACCTGGACCCGTGGAGCGAGCAAAACGCGCTGGCCAAGGGTTACCAGCTCACCCATTCCTTGATTGCCATCGGGCGGGGTGAGATTTTTGGCGTGGGCCTGGGTGGCAGCGTCGAGAAGCTGCACTGGCTTCCCGAGGCACACACCGACTTTCTGCTGGCCGTGATCGGCGAAGAATTTGGCCTGGTGGGCGTTCTGCTTGCGATCGCCCTGTTTGTCTGGCTGACGCGACGCATGATGCACATCGGCCGCCAGGCCATCGCGCTGGATCGGGTGTTTGCCGGGCTGGTGTCGCAAGGCGTGGGTATCTGGATGGGTTTTCAGGCCTTCATCAACATGGGCGTGAACCTAGGCGCGCTGCCCACCAAAGGCCTGACCTTGCCGCTGATGAGCTATGGCGGCTCCGCGATTTTGGTGAATTTGATAGCCCTGGCGGTGGTGTTGCGCATTGATTACGAAAACCGCACCCTGATGCACGGAGGCCGCGTATGAGCGCTGCGCAAAAGGCCGCTCTCATCATGGCTGGCGGTACCGGTGGCCACATATTTCCAGGTTTGGCCGTGGCGCATGCCCTGCGGGAGCGCGGCTGGCGTGTGCACTGGCTGGGTGGCACGGGCAGCGCGGAGCAGCCTTCCATGGAAAGCCAGTTGGTGCCGCCGCAGGGGTTTGCCTTCGAGACGGTGGATTTTTCTGGCGTGCGGGGTAAAGGCCGGCTCTCGCTGGTGTGGCTGCCGATGCGCCTTCTGCGCGCCTTTTGGCAAAGTATTCAGGTGGTGCGTCGCGTCAAGCCCGATGTGGTGCTGGGCCTGGGCGGCTACATCACCTTTCCGGGCGGCATGATGAGTGTGTTGCTGGGCAAGCCGCTGGTGCTGCACGAGCAAAACTCGGTGGCGGGCTTGGCCAACAAAGTGCTGGCGGGCGTGGCCGACCGCATCTTTATGGCATTCCCTGATGTGTTCAAAAAAGGGCAGTGGGTCGGCAACCCCCTGCGGGCCAATTTCCTGCGCATGCCTGACCCTGCGGCTCGCTTTGCCGGCCGCACCGGGCCGCTCAAGGTGCTGGTGCTGGGCGGCAGTCTGGGGGCCAAGGCCCTGAACGACGTGGTACCCCGCGCGCTGGCCCTGATTCCCGCAGACAAGCGGCCCGTGGTGACCCACCAAAGCGGTACCCGCCAGATTGACGCCCTGCAAGCCAATTACACGGCCGCTGGTGTGCAGGCGCAACTCACCCCGTTCATCGACGACACAGCTCAAGCCTTTGCCGATGCCGACCTCGTCATCTGCCGCGCCGGTGCCAGCACCGTGACTGAAATTGCCGCTGTGGGCGCAGCGGCCCTGTTTGTGCCGTTTCCCTTTGCTGTGGACGACCACCAGACGGTGAACGCCGAGTTTCTGGTGCGCCAGGAAGCCGGATGGCTGGTGCCGCAAACCCAATTGACGCCTGAATGGCTGGCTGACATGCTACAAAAAACAACACGAGAAACCCTTTTAACGTGCGGGCTAGAGGCCAAAAAGATGCAAAAAATAGATGCGGTTGCCCATATCGTGGCCGCCTGTGAGGAGTTGACCCGATGAAGCACGCTGTGCGCCACATCCATTTTGTGGGCCTGGGCGGGGTTGGCATGTCAGGCATTGCCGAGGTGCTGTTCAATCTGGGCTACACCATTTCAGGCTCTGACCTGAATGACAGCGCCACCCTCAAGCGCCTGGGTGCCCTGGGCATCACGACCTATATCGGCCATGACGCGGGCAATGTGCAGGGGGCTGACGCCGTGGTGACCTCCACCGCTGTGCAAACCGACAACCCCGAGGTGATCAAGGCGCGCGAAAACCGCATTCCCGTAGTGCCGCGCGCGCTCATGCTGGCTGAATTGATGCGCCTCAAAAAAGGGGTGGCCATTGCCGGTACCCACGGCAAGACCACCACCACCAGCCTGGTGGCTAGCGTGCTGGCCGAGGCTGGGCTGGACCCCACCTTCGTGATTGGCGGGCGCCTCAACAGCGCGGGCGCCAACGCCCGGTTGGGGCAGGGTGACTACATCGTGGTCGAGGCTGACGAGTCGGATGCCTCGTTTTTGAACCTGCTGCCGGTCATGGCCGTGGTGACCAACATCGACGCCGACCACATGGAAACCTACGGGCATGACTTTGCCCGCCTCAAAGGTGCGTTTGTTGATTTTCTGCACCGCATGCCGTTTTATGGCGTGGCCATTTTGTGCACCGATGACCCGGCCGTGCGGGACATCGTGCCGCAGGTGACTTGCCCCATCACCAGCTACGGCTTTGACGAAGGCGCCGAGGTGCGCGCCGTGAACGTGCGGGCGGCGGAAGGTCAGATGCATTTCACTGTGCAGCGGCGCAATGGGGTGGTCTTGCCCGATCTGGAGGTGGTGCTGAACCTGCCAGGGCGTCACAACGTACTCAACGCGCTCTCAGCCATCGCCGTGGCTGTGGAGCTCGGCATTGAAGACGCAGCCGTTCAAAAGGCCCTGGCCGAGTTCAAGGGCGTCGGCCGGCGGTTTCAGCGCTACGGCGAGGTGCCGGTGCAAGGCGGTGGCACCTTCACCCTAGTGGACGATTACGGCCACCACCCGGTGGAAATGGCGGCCACGCTGGCTGCTGCGCGCGGTGCGTTCCCGGGTCGACGTCTGGTGCTGGCTTTCCAGCCGCACCGGTTTAGCCGCACGCGGGACTGTTTTGAAGATTTTGTCAAAGTGATTGCGCTGGCCGATGCCGTGCTGCTGGCCGAAGTCTATGCCGCAGGTGAGGCCCCGATTGTGGCCGCCGACGGCCGCAGCCTCGCGCGGGCCCTGCGGGTGGCGGGCAAAATCGAGCCTTTGTTTGTGGACGATATTCTGGCCATGCCCCAGGTCATTCTGGACACTGCACGGGCCGACGATGTGGTGCTGTGCATGGGCGCTGGCTCCATCGG
>CAZBKX010000622.1:0-1864 GCA_964492535.1 uncultured Rhodoferax sp.
TATTTGACTCAAATAATGCAAAGGGCGGGTGTTACCCCGCCCCTCGCGTGTAATCGTTTAGCGGACAGAGCCGTGGATCGGTTCTTCGTCCTTGTCCTTATCTTTGAGATCGGTGATAAGCACATTGGTCGTGAGCATCAGTACTGCGACCGACGCCGCATTCTGCAATGCCGTTCGTGCGACCTTTGCCGGATCGATAATGCCGGCCTTCATCATATCGACCAGTTCGCCGGTGTTGGCATCATAGCCGATGTTGCCGCTCTTTTCCATAAGCTCAGCTACGATCACTTCGCCCTCGCCGCCGCCGTTATCGACGATCTGGCGGGTCGGCGCCGTAAGAGCCTTGGCGACAATATCAAAGCCGAGTTTTTCATCGCCTTTGACCTTTGCCTTGGCTTTTTCGACTTCGGCGATCGCGCGAATGAAGATCACGCCGCCGCCGGGGATGACACCCTCTTCCGCGGCCGCTTTGGTCGCGTGCAGCGCGTCATCCAAGAGGTCTTTGCGTTCCTTCATTTCAGTTTCAGTCGCGGCACCGGCCTTAATGACCGCGATACCGCCGGTAAGTTTTGCAAGACGTTCCTGCAGCTTTTCTTTGTCGTAGCTGCTGGTGGTCTTTTCGATCAGATTGCGAACCTGTTCGCAGCGTGCCTGCACATCTTTCTTTTTGCCGGCGCCTTCGATGATCGTGGTGTTTTCTTTGCCGACGATGATCTTCTTTGCCTTGCCGAGCTGTGAAAGTTCGATCTTTTCGATATTTATGCCCAAATCTTCGGTGATGACCTCGCCGCCGGTCAGGGTCGCTATATCGGCAAGCATTGCCTTACGGCGATCGCCGAAGCCGGGCGCCTTTACGGCACAGACTTTCAGCACACCCTGAAGCCGATTGATCACCAGTGCCGTCAGTGCTTCGCCTTCGACATCTTCAGAGATGATGAGCAAAGGACGGCCGGACTTGGCGACTTGCTCCAGGGTAGGCAGCAGGTCACGGATGTTGCTGATTTTCTTGTCGTACAACAACACGAATGGGTTGTCCAACAAAGCGGCTTGCTTTTCCGGGTTGTTGATGAAGTAAGGTGACAGGTAGCCACGGTCAAACTGCATGCCTTCAACCACGTCGAGTTCGCTGTCCAAAGACTTGCCGTCTTCCACAGTGATGACGCCTTCTTTGCCGACTTTGTCCATTGCATCAGCAATGATCTTGCCGATAGCTTCGTCAGAGTTGGCAGAAATCGAACCAACTTGGGCGATTTCTTTGGACGTGGTGGTGGCTTTTGAAGCCTTCTTCAACTCGGTCACCAAAGCGTGCACCGCTTTGTCAATACCGCGCTTCAGATCCATGGGGTTCATGCCAGCAGCCACGTACTTCATGCCTTCGTGAACAATGGCCTGAGCCAGCACGGTAGCGGTGGTGGTGCCGTCGCCCGCGATGTCAGACGTCTTGGAAGCCACTTCCTTGACCATCTGCGCACCCATGTTTTGCAGCTTGTCTTTGAGTTCGATTTCTTTAGCGACGGACACGCCGTCTTTGGTCACGGTAGGGGCGCCGAACGAGCGCTCCAGAACCACATTGCGACCTTTAGGGCCGAGGGTGACTTTGACCGCGTTGGCCAAAATGTTCACGCCTTCAACCATGCGTGCGCGGGCTTCGCCGCCGAAAATTACGTCTTTTGCTGCCATGTTAAATTCTCCAAATATTCAATAAAAAGGTGCTAATTGTTGAAAAGCTTAGGCTTCAACAACAGCAAACAGGTCGTCTTCTTTCATTACCAACAGTTCGTCGCCAGCAACTTTAACGGTTTGACCGCTGTATTTGCCAAACAAAACACGGTCGCCGACTTTAACGTTCATGGCCATCAGTTCG
>CAZBKX010000623.1:0-5079 GCA_964492535.1 uncultured Rhodoferax sp.
ACGCGGTAGAGCGTGATCTTGATGGCAAGCACATCCGGGTCATTGACCGCTTCACGCAAGAAAGCCAGCACGCCGCCGAAACTCTCAAAGGGCTGATGGATCAGGATGTCACCTTGCTTGAGTTGCTCAAACAAGGGCACGCCGGACGTCATTTGCGTGGGGTAACACGATTTGAAGTACGGAAAACACAAGGCTGGGGCATCCACCAAATCCACGAGCTGGGTCAAACGGACCAAATTCACGGGACCCGGAACGCGGTAGAGCGCCAGCTCAGGCAGATCGAACTGTTTGAGCAAAAAAGACGACAAATATTCGGAACACCCGGCCGAAACCTCCAGCCTGACCGCCTGACCAAAATGGCGGTGCTCCAGACCCTGGCGCAAGGCGGTGCGCAAGTTCTTGACGTCATCCTCGTCCACCGCCAGATCGGAGTGGCGGGTCACCCGAAACTGCGAAAACTGACCCATGTCGCGCCCCGGAAACAGCTCCGCCAGATGCGCTCGAATCACGCTCGACAGAGAAACAAAAACATGGGCCCCGCCAGCCACCTGCTCAGGCAGACGGATCATGCGCGGCAAGACACGCGGCACCTTGACAATCGCAATTTCGTTTTCCCGTCCAAACGCATCGCGTCCGCCGAGGCGCACGATGAAGTTGAGGGACTTGTTGGCTACTTGTGGGAACGGGTGAGACGGGTCCAGCCCCACGGGTATCAGCAAAGGCCGGACCTCGCGCGCGAAGTACTGTTTGACCCAGCGCCGCTGCGCCGGGTTGCGATCCCCGTGAGAGATGATTTTGATACTGTGCTTTTCCAGCGCCGGGATCAGGTCATCGTTATACAAGGCGTATTGGCGGGCGACCAGTCGGTGCGCCGCCTGCGCCAGCCGGTTGAGGGAAGCCACCGTGAACAGGCCTTTGGTGTCTTTACTCTGGTTGGCCGCCAGATGTGGCTCAGCACGAACCTCAAAAAACTCGTCCAGGTTGGATGACACGATGCACAAGTAACGCAGGCGCTCCAGCAGCGGAACGTCGTGGCGGCAGGCCCAGTCAAACACACGCTCGTTGAAGGCCAAAATGGCGTGATCGCGATCCAGAAGCACGGCAATGGCGGCAGTGTGGTCGGATGTCGAATGGGGAGTGGACTGGGACATTGGATCGACAGCTCGGTAGAACGAAAAACCTTCCAATTGTTGATCAGTTCGGTGACGATTATGTGACAGCTGTCAGTGATTCCCCAAAAAATGCTTGCGGTAACGGGCTGGCAAATCGGCAATGCGCATCATCATAGGCAAGTCAGCCGTATTGAAGTCCGGGTCCCACGCGGGCGCGCCAAGCACCTTGGCCCCAAGGCGCAGATAACCCTTGATCAAAGCGGGTGGCTCCACCGCCAGGCTTCCGTCAAGGCGATCCACCGGCAACGGCAAACGGGGATGCACATGGTGCTCAATGGGGGCCAGGTGGGTCACTTGCAACTGCTGCCAGATGCTGGCTGCCACGTCGCCGCTGACCATGCCGTTGTGCAGCATCGGGATGCTGGCGCAGCCGATCATGGTGTCGAGCTTGTTGCGCACCATGAATTCAGCCAATGCGCCCCACAAGGCCATGATGACGCCGCCATGCCGGTAGTCAGGATGCACACAGCTGCGCCCCAGCTCCACCATGCGTTCGCGCAAGCTGCGCAGGCGGGTCAGATCAAATTCCAGGTCGCTGTAGGTGCTACCAACGCGCCGTGCTTGCGCAGGAGTCAGCAAACGGTAGGTGCCTACAACCTCGCGGGTGGCCGCGTCGCGCACCAGCAGGTGCTCGCAATAGTTGTCAAACAAGTCCACATCGTGGCCAGGGATCGTGGTGGCCAACCGGGCACCCATTTCTTGTGCGAATACCTTGAACCTCAGACGCTGCGCCTGGCGGACCTCGTCGTTGTGTCGGGCCCATGAAACCTCCAGGCTGCCGCGCTCAAGTGACGTGACAGGGGAATCATTGGCGATTGCGATCTCGGGTTTTTTGCTTTTAAACAGCCCTTTGGGCAAGGAGACGGGGGACCACGCGAAGGTCGGATTGGGTAATTCTTTCATTTGATTCTCCTTGGGTTTTGGTGACCCGATATTGAAGAATCTTTATGGCGCGGGTGTGGCAGTTCCAAGGCGTTTTCGTGACAAACGAGCTTCGCGCGAGAAGGAGCCTGGGTCAGGGGACAAAAAGCCGCTGAACCGAAAACGAAATTCAGTGCTTGGGCTTGTCGCTATGCGACACCTCGTAACCGTCGGCCACGTAGGCCGGCCCTTTCATGAGCCACACGATGACGCAGCCAATGCTCACGGTCAGGACCAGGGTCCAAATGAAAATCACCAGCCCGATCATCAGAAAATCAAGAAGCTGGATGCGCCGGGCCAACTCGGCCGCGTTGTCACCCGTCATCAGGAATCGCGCCGCCAGTGAGGCCAGCGCCGGCAAGACCGTGCCGGCGAGGCCAACCGATGGCATCAGGCGCAGAATGCGCCACTCCAAGCCGTAAGGCGTTTGCTGAAAGCCGGGGAGTTTTCTAAGCCAGTTCATGAATTCATTCTATGAGCATGACTAAAACGAGGGAGCCCTCTCAGGAAAGCCACTTTTGCAAAAACCCGGCCTGCCCCATGGCCGGATCCAACTGGTAACTGGCGAACCCCACCCGGCGATACAGACGGAGTGCGCCCGCGTTGCCTTGCAGCACCTCCAGGGTGAGCTTGCAGGCATTGCGTTCACGCGCGATGTCCTCCACCAGCGCCAGCATGAGTTCTCCGATGCGCTGCCCCCGGTAAGCCGGAAGCACCGTGACATCATGCACGTTGACCAAGGGCCGGCAGGCAAAGGTTGAAAACCCCTCAATGCAGTTCACCAACCCGACTGCTTGCCCATCGGTCTGACCAGCACCAACCACAAACGCCAACACGCTGAACGCCTGGGGTCGCGCGGCCAGCGCAGAGACCAGATGGGTCTTGGCAAACTCGCTTAGAGGCTCTCCACCGCCCATGGGATCAGCGGCATAGGCGTCCAGCAATTTCACCAAGGCGGCTGCGTGCGTCGGGTTGTCGTAGTCAGCACGGCAGACGCGAAAACGGGGCGGCGTTGCCATGGGTTGACGCCTCAACCCGTGATGGTTGCAGCAATGCGCCGGGCGCAAGCGTTGGCCTGCGAGGCTTCACGCGCCTCAACCATCACTCGCAGCAGAGGTTCAGTGCCACTGGCTCGAATCAACAGACGCCCGTGGGCGCCCAATTCGGCCTCAACGGCCTGCGTTTCACTCGCCAGGTTGGCACTGGCCTTCCAGTCCTGGCCGGGCTGCAAACGGACGTTGATCAGGGTTTGGGGAAACAGGGTCACCCCGTCCAGCAGCTGGGCCATGGTCTTGCCACTGCGAACGCAAGCCTGCAAGACCTGCAGGGACGAAATCAAGCCGTCGCCGGTGGTGTGTTTGTCGAGGGCCAGCAAGTGCCCTGAGCCCTCCCCGCCTACCAGCCATTTGTGCTTCTCAAGCTCCTCCAGCACATAGCGATCGCCCACCTTGGCCCGGACAAATTGCACGCCACGGCCAGTCAGGGCGATCTCGATAGCCATGTTGGTCATGAGTGTGCCAACGACGCCAGGCACATTCTCATTGCGGCCCAGGCGGTCATCCACCATGAGATACAGCAGCTCATCTCCGTTGTAAAGACGGCCGGTGGCATCCACCAGTTGCAGACGATCCGCATCACCGTCCAGTGCCACACCAAAGTCGGCCCTATGAGACTTGACGGCGTCCACCAGCGCTTGTGGATGGGTTGCGCCCACCTCATGATTGATGTTGAGCCCGTCCGGCGAGCAACCAATGGCCACGACCTCCGCGCCAAGTTCATGAAACACTTTGGGCGCAATGTTGTATGCGGCACCATGCGCGCCGTCCACCACAATCCGCATGCCCTTCAAGGTGAGGTCGTTGGGAAAGGTGCTCTTGCAGAACTCAATGTAACGCCCGGGCGCATCATCGAGCCGGCGAGTCTTGCCTAGGTGGGCCGAGTCTGCCCATACCGGCAAATCCTCCAGAGTTGCCTCGACCGCGATCTCCCAGGCATCAGGGAGCTTGGCACCCTGGGCATTGAAAAACTTGATGCCGTTGTCTGCAAATGCGTTATGACTGGCGCTGATCACAACCCCCAGAGAGGCCCGTTGTGCCCGGGTGAGGTAGGCCACGCCGGGTGTGGGCAGCGGACCCAGCAAAACCACATCGACGCCCGCTGAGTTGAAGCCACTTTCCAGCGCACTTTCCAGCATATAACCAGAAATTCGGGTGTCCTTGCCAATCAGCACCGTCGGGCGGTCTTCGGTCTGCTTTAGAACACGACCCACCGCATGTGCCAATCGCAAGACAAAGTCAGGGGTAATGGGGTATTGACCCACGGCGCCGCGAATGCCATCGGTTCCAAAATACTTTCTACTCATTGCCCTGTCCTTTTATTAAATTTTTACGTTCAGCCAGCCGAGCTTATCGCATGCCAGACCTTCAGGGCCTGGACGGTTTCCCGAACATCGTGCACCCGGACAATCGAGGCGCCGCGCTCTACCGCCAGCAAAGACGCGGCCACACTGGGCACCATGCGCGGGTGAACGTCGGTGCTGGCCCCCACGCCACCCACCCCGTCGGCCACAGCCCCCAGAGACGACTTGCGGGACCAGCCCGCAAGCACGGGATAACCGGCGCAAAGCAGTTCCGGCTGGCGCGCCAGCAAGGAGAAATTCTGCGACACCGTCTTCCCGAACCCAATACCTGGGTCAATCACAATTTGAGTCTTTTGGACGCCTAGCCCGCATAAAAAATCGCATTGATGCTCCAAAAATTGAAGCACTTGGGGCAATACATCACCTTCCATCGGCGCGACCTGCATCGTCAAGGGGTTGCCGTGCATGTGCATGAGACACACGCCACACCCCGGGTACCGCAGAACGATATCCGTGGCACTCTGGGAGGCATATGGTGCGGGCCCAAGCTCAGACCAGCGCAAGGCCCAAATGTCGTTGATGATGTCCGCGCCCAAGTCGAGCACAGCCTGCATGACGGCGGGTTTG
>CAZBKX010000624.1:0-2795 GCA_964492535.1 uncultured Rhodoferax sp.
GCGCTTTGAGCCAGGTGGTGTATTCACCAAGGCTTGCAAAGTGTGGCGGTGTGGTTGCTGCGGCTTGCTCGTCCGGGAACAGCACGATGATCTTGGCGGCGCCTATTGGTGCATCCGGTGGAAGTTCGATGGTGAATGAATGCGACGACGTGATGTTGCGTTCAAGTTGGTAGGCGCGCACAGGTGTTCCTTGGTTGATGAATTGAAGCCGCTTGGTCAATTCAAATGTTCGCCTAGTTTAAGCCGCGCTCGTTTACGTGGGCCATGTCGATCCGGGTTCCGGCACCAAGGCGCGCCAGCCCAGTTCATGCTGGATGCGCTTTCGCAGCTCATCAGCCGGTCCCATTTCACCGTGAACCACATAGATCTGATCGGGTGGCTTTGGTAATTCTCGCAGCCACGCCAGAATCTGGTTGGCATCGGCGTGCGCTGAAGCCGACTCCAGTTGAACCACCTCGGCATTCACCGTCACATCTTTGCCATGAATACGCAGCGTCTTGCCGCCGCTGGCGAGGGTCGCACCGCGCGTGCCGGGCACCTGAAAGCCGGTCAGGATGATCATGTTGCGGTGATCGCCGGCCCGTTGCGCGAGATGGTGCAGCACCCGCCCACCCGTGGCCATGCCGCTGGCCGTCAAAATCACCATCGGGCCATGCCGGCTGGACAAAGCACGCGATTCGTCTGTGCTACAAACCATGGTGGCGGATCGGGTCAGAGCTTGGGTCTCGGCGCTACTCAGCCGGTGTTCACCGGGATGGTGCTGAAACAACTCCGTGCTGTTGACCGCCATGGGGCTATCAAGAAAGACGGGCAAGGAGTGGGGGATCTCCCCGCTGTGCTTGAGCAGGTTGATGGCATGCAGCAAGGCTTGCGCCCGGCCGACGGCAAAGACCGGTACTACAGCCACGCCGCCGCGCTTGGCCAGTTTGTTGAGTGCTGGCCCCAACTCGGCCAATACGTCCTCCTTGGGGTGTTCGCGGTCGCCATAGGTCGACTCGATCAACACTGTGTCTGCGGCAGGGGGCCTGTCGGGTGGATTCATGATGAGGTCATCGGGGCGGCCCAGATCCCCGGAGAACAGGATGCGTCGCCCGGCCACTTCCAGCAAGATACTGGCGGCACCCAAAATATGTCCGGCGGTGGAAAAGGTGGCGTGCCAGCCGGGGATGGGTTGAAACATCTTGCCAAGCGCCATGGTTTTGATGCGGGGCAGGCAGTCCAGTGCGTCGTGGCGGGTGTACAGGGGCAGGGCGGGGGCGTGCTTGGAGAAACCATGCCGGTTGGCAAAGTCTGCATCTTCCTCCTGCAGGTGGCCGCTGTCAGGCAGCAAGATGCGACACAAGTCGCGTGTGCCTGGGGTGGCGTATACCGGGCCAACGAATCCCTCCTTGACCAATAAGGGCAGATAGCCGCTGTGGTCCAGGTGGGCATGGGTGAGCAGCACCGCATCAAGCTCCACGGGCGCAATCGGCAGTGGTGTCCAGTTGCGCAGGCGCAGCAGCTTGTAGCCTTGAAACAGGCCACAGTCGATCAACAGGCGTTTGCCGTCGTGCGTGATCAGGTACTTAGAGCCTGTGACCGTGCCGGCGCCCCCAAGAAAAGCAATGCTAACGCCCATGTTGATCTCCTGCAGTGGCTTGTTGCCACAGCCGACTATGCCCAAAAAAATGCCGCAAAAACTGGTGAAGTTTTTGCGGCATTCCTTAAATGTCAATTTTCGGGAGGAGGGTTGATTTTCCTCAACTGAAAAGGTTCTTCAGTCGATTGGTCCAGCTGTCCCCACCAGGGGAATGTTTGTTGCCCCCCTTCTTTAAAGACTCATCCAGCTCACGCAGCAGCTTGCGCTGGTGTTCTGTGAGCTTCACTGGGGTCTCCACCAGAATGTGGCAGTACAAATCACCCGGGTAGCTGGAACGCACGCCCTTGATGCCTTTACCGCGCAGCCGGAACTGCTTGCCGGTTTGAGTGCCTTCAGGAATGTCAATCGCAGCCTTGCCGGCAAGGGTAGGTACATCGATTTCGCCGCCCAGGGTGGCCGTCACGATGCTGATGGGGACCGAGCAATGAATGTCATCGCCTTCTCGCTCGAAGATGTCGTGCTTTTTGAGCCGAATTTCAATGTACAGATCGCCGGCCGGACCGCCGTTGGTGCCCGGCTCGCCATTGCCCGCACTGCGGATGCGCATGCCGCCGTCGATTCCCGCCGGGATTTTGACTTCAAGGGTCTTTTGTTTCTTGATCTTGCCTTGACCATTGCACGCCATGCAGGGCTCAGGAATGACCTTCCCCGTGCCGCGACAGGTGGGGCATGTCTGCTGCACGCTGAAAAAACCTTGGCGCATCTGGACCGAGCCGCTGCCCGCACAGGTGCCGCAGGTTTTGACCGACGTGCCTGGCTTGGCACCGCTGCCCTTGCAGACATCGCAGGCATCCCAGCTGGGAATTCGGATCTGGGCATCTTTACCCTTCGCTGCTTCTTCCAGCGTGACTTCCATCGCATAGCTCAGGTCACTGCCGCGAAACACCTGGCGACCGCCGCCTGGGCGCCCGCCGCGCTGCTGGCCAAACATGTCACCAAAAATATCGCCAAATGCTTCGGCAAAACCGCCCATGCCTTCGCCACCCGCTCCGGGCCCGCGCATGTTGGGGTCCACACCGGCGAAACCATGCTGGTCGTAGGCCGCGCGCTTTTGCGCGTCCGACAGCATCTCGTAGGCTTCCTTGGACTCTTTAAATTTTTCCTCAGCCACCTTGGAGGCATCCCCCTGATTGCGGTCAGGATGATGCTTCATCGC
>CAZBKX010000625.1:0-1627 GCA_964492535.1 uncultured Rhodoferax sp.
GGAAGCCGGCGGCGTACTGATCTACACGCTGGTCATGGCCAACGCGGGGCCGAGCACCGCGAATGGCGCAACCTTCGCTGACACTCTGCCAAGTGGCTTGGGCACCATCACCTCGGTGAATACGGACGCCAGTGCTGGCTCAGCAGTCACTTTCAGCAACGCGAACACCAGCCTGTTTGGCACTTTGACCATTCCTCCGGGTGGCTGGGTCAAGGTGACTTTTCAGGTCAGCGTGTTGCGTGATTTTGTCGGATCCCTGACCAACGTGGCCACAGTGAGCCCCGCTGCGGGCGCCGTGGACCCGAGCATGGCCAACAACATCAGTTCGGCCTCAGTCCTGGTAACACCGCCGACCACTTGTACCCGATCATCATTCTTGAGAAAGGGGACGTGCACCAGCTATCCCGTGGCTGGAGGGGAAGTGCCCTGACCCCTGCAATTGGGGTCGGCTCTGGCGTGCGCGCGGGCATGCCGGCGATGTTTTAAGTGCAGGGCGCCACCACCTTCATCATTCTTCTGGTTTCCCGCGTCGCGAACGCGATGCTGACCAGTGGATGAGGGTTATGGCCCAAAAGCGGGAACTTCTAGGGAAAGAAGCCTCGATGGCGTAGCTTGCAAATTCGTGATTTTTATCAGAATTTTGTAGGCTATTGGTATTAAACTTTGAACAATTTATTGTCCTTTCAGGAGAGTCATCGTGAAAAGGTTTAGTCCTTCTGCGTCGCTTTGGATATCGATTTCAAGAGTCGCCTTTGGCATTTTCATCGCCGTGGGCCTGGCCAACGTGCAAGCCGCTCCCAATGAGGTGTCGCCCGTCCCGGCAAAGAACGGCGGTGCACAGGGTGACAGCGCCAAGCTGCCCGCTGCGAGCCCGCACCGGCACAAGAAGGAGGTGACGCTGGCCCCGGTCAAAGCCGAACACTATCCGTCCAATCCGCTGCCGCCGGTGCCAACGCCGAAGCAGAAGCCGTAGCGGCCAGTACCGGCCAGGTTCCCGTTTTTTGATGTGTAGAGTAGGGAGTCCATCGTGAGCCTTCGACTGTCACACCTGCCTTTTTCGCCGGTCACGCAGGCAGAGTCATCGCGCGCGAAAGGCTTGGTGCCCGGCGCATCGGCCCGGCCCTTCCAGCGCCTGTTTTCCAGGGGAGCGTCGCTGACGGTTGCCTTTGTGGCAGCCGCATTGCTGGCCGCTTGCGGTGGCGGGAGTTCCGACAGTGTCGGGTCGACTGGCGGCGACCTCAGCCCCCGGATGGCACAGATTGCGGGGACGGTCGAAGTCGCCAAGTCGGTTGAGATGAAGGTGCTGGTGATTTCGGCCGAAGGTACTGGCAACGTACCAAGCTACCTCGCGATCACTTCCATCCTTGACCAGATTGGCGTGCCCTACGACAAGATGGTGCTTAAAGGCACCAACGCCACCGCTTTGCAGATGGTGGCGGGCACGCTGTCGGACGGCGCCGGTAATGGCAAGTACCAAGGCATTATTCTCGAGACTGGTGACCTGCCCTATCTGGTGCCGAGCTGCCCCCCTCCCTACCCCGCTGGCCCGTGCTATGTGAGTGCCTTGACTGACGCACAGTGGAAGATGCTTCGCCAGTACCAGTTTGATTTTGGCGTGCGTTCCGCG
>CAZBKX010000626.1:0-1796 GCA_964492535.1 uncultured Rhodoferax sp.
AGCGCCGTTCAGCTGTGTGTCAAATCGAGTGCAACTTAAACTGAGTTCAAATTTGTCTTGACTCTGGGGTCCACTTTAGTGTCAGGTTTTCAGGGCCCTGTATCATTCGGCCTCATGAAAATCGATCCCGCCATTGCTCAAATATTTGCCGAAAATGTGCGGGCAGAGGTCATCGTGCGTCCGGCCCCGGTCAAACTTGATCCGGCAATCGTTGAGAAAATCAAGCAAAAGGTCCCTATCTTTAACGGCATGACGCCAGACTGCTTGATGCGCACACTCTCGGTCGCTGAATACCAGCCAGTCAAAGCCGGCGACATTGTTTTCAATGAGCGCGACATCGGAGACTCCTTTTTTGTGCTGGTTGCGGGTGAGGTCGTTGTGGAGAAACTCAGTAATGGCCGAACCGTTAGTTTGGCCCGACTGACATCGGGCGACTGCTTTGGTGAGATGGCCTTGGTGGGCATCCACTTACGCTCCGCCACGGTTCGGGTAACCCGCGATGCTGTCACGATGCGTTTTTATCGGGAGCTGGTGGATGCGAATGCCGAAAGTGCCCAGGTGATTTACCGCAATATTGCCCGCATTCTCGCAAGCCGCCTCCATGAATCCAGCGAAACGCTGGCCGACCTGGTCGGGCAAAACAAATCCGCCACCTGATCCCTGTGTGAAATGACCATGCTTCTTGCGCCCATGGAGGGCTTGCTGGACTTTGTGCTGCGTGACATTCTGACCCGTGTGGGTGGCGTGGATCGGTGTGTCTCCGAGTTCATTCGCGTGACCAACACTTTGTTGCCAGAGCGCGTGTTTACGCGCGTCGTACCAGAGCTTTTGAACGGTGGCTGCACCTTGTCGGGCGTGCCCGTGCGGGCCCAGTTGCTGGGTTCTGACCCGGTATGCCTGGCCGAGAATGCCGCCGTTTTGGCCTCACTGGGGCCCGATGGCGTGGACTTGAATTTTGGTTGCCCGGCCAAGGTGGTGAACCGCCATGGCGGGGGTGCAGCCTTGCTCGACGACCCGGAGCTGCTCAGCGCCATTGTTTCGGCGGTGCGCCGGGCGGTCCCTGCGAATATGCCGGTGTCGGCCAAGATGCGTCTGGGTTTCAATGATGATTCCCGGGCCGTGGAGTGTGCGCTGGCCATTGAAGGCGGCGGCGCCAATGAGTTGGTCGTCCACGCCCGCACCAAGGCGGATGCGTATCGCCCGCCGGCGTATTGGGAGCGGGTGGCGGACATCGCGGCAGCCGTGCGTATTCCGGTGGTGGCCAATGGGGAAATCTGGACCGTGCAGGATGCCCTGCGCTGTCGTGAGGCCTCGGGGTGCGAGATGCTGATGCTGGGCCGCGGCATGGTGACCGATCCAGGGCTGGCGTTGGCTATTCGTGAGGCCACCAGTCCGCGCGCTGGCGCCGTGGAGTCCATGCCCCTCGATCATGGCGTCAGTTGGCTGGCCCTGTTGCCCCTGATTGCCGAATTTTGGCAGCTGGTCTGCAGCCGGCTTGACAAGCGCCAGCAGGCTGGTCGGCTCAAGCAATGGCTCAATTTTTTGCGGCGCAAATACCCTGAGGCCGAGGTGGCATACCAGGCGCTTCGGACCTTGAATGAGCCCGAGTTCATCAACCAATGGTTGATGAACTCGGGGTGCCAGCGGCCCATTTGAATCGGTCGAATCCGTCGCAATCATATGCATCGGAACAAGCTCCGATCAACGACTTGTGTCTGCTATAAACTCTTCGTTAATAACTTGACAGTGACAAGTTCTCCCCGTCATTCACTCGGTTTTTTGGCCAGTCGAAGTAT
>CAZBKX010000627.1:0-1580 GCA_964492535.1 uncultured Rhodoferax sp.
TTCGTGCCCCCGCCATGCGCACGAGCGTCACCTGGATCAACGACTACCTCGACCGCCCCGCGACCGCCGAGGAGCAGGCCGAGCTGCTGACCGCCGCGGGCCTCAACTTCGACGGCGGCGACGACGCCGACAACGGCGAGCGCTGGCAGGAGATCGAGACCACCTCGAACCGCGGCGACTGCCTGTGCCATGTCGGGATGGCGCGCGAAATCTGCGCGATGAGCGGCCGGGGGCTGAAGGCGCCAGCGGCGATGGCGAAGGCCACCGGCGGGGCCGCGGGCCGGTTCATCGCGGTCACGAACGACGACCATGCGGCATGCCCGCGCTACACCGCGCGCGTGATCCGCGACGTCCGGGTCGGCCCGAGCCCCGAGTGGCTGCAGCGGCGCCTGCGCGCGATCGGGCAGATCCCGCGGAACAACCTCGTCGACTGCACCAACTTCGTGCTCTTCGAGCTCGGCCAGCCGACGCACGTCTTCGACCTGGACCTGCTGAAGGGCGCGCGCATCCACGTGCGACGCTCGCGGAAGGGCGAGCGCTTCCTGCCGATCGGCGACGGCGCGCAGGAGGTCGAGCTCGCCGGCGGGGAGCTGGTGATCGCCGACGCCGAGCGCCCGGTCGCGATCGCCGGCGTCAAGGGCGGCGCGCTCACCGCGGTGACCGACCGCACCACGAACGTGCTCCTCGAGGCCGCGACATTCGCGCCCGCCGCGGTGCGCGCAGCGAGCCGGGGCCTGCGGATCTCGAGCGACTCCTCGTACCGGTTCGAGCGCGGCGTCCATGCGGCCGAGATCGACGCCGCGGCCGACCGCCTCGTCGCGCTGATCCTCGAGACCGCGGGCGGAACGCTCTGCGACGGAACCGTCGAGGCCGGCGCCCCGCTGCCCCCGCCGCGCCGCGTCTCGGTGCGGCCCTCGCGCGTCCGCGCGATCCTCGGCACCGAGGTGCCGCTCGAGGAGATCGTGCGCGCGCTGGACACGCTCGGCTTCTCGCCCGTCGTGCGCGGCGACGCGGTCGACTGCGCGGTTCCCGCCCGCCGCCTCGACATCGAGCGCGAGGTCGACCTCATCGAGGAGGTCTGCCGCATCCACGGGCTCGACCGGATCCCGATGAAGGAGAAGCTCGCGGTGCGCGTCGCGCCCGTCGAGCCGCAGGTCGCCGCGCCGCGCGCGGTCAAGGGCATGCTGGTCGGGCTCGGCTTCGTCGAGTCGATCACGCACACGCTGGTCTCGGAACGGCACGCGGCCCCGTTCTTCCGCGCCGGCCGCGCCCCGCTGCGCGTGGGCGACGAGCGAGCGGGCGGCACGCCGGTGCTTCGGCCGGCGGTGATCCCGAGCCTGCTCGAGGTGCGCCGCCGGAACGCCGACGCGGGCCTCGGCGAACTGCGCCTCTTCGAGTTCGCGAGCGCGTTCGCGCTGCGCGCCGACGGGGCGCACGACGAGCGGACGCTCGTCACCCTGCTCACCGACTCGCCGAAGGACGCCGACGGCGCCATGCGCTGGATGCGCGGCGCTTGCGAGCGCGCGGTGCGGCTGCTCGCGGGCAACCACGCGGCGCTGCGCGTGCATGCGGTCGCCGAC
>CAZBKX010000628.1:0-5290 GCA_964492535.1 uncultured Rhodoferax sp.
AACAAGGGTGTTGATTCCTGCACCACGCCAAAGCCGGCGGCCGTGGCCGCTTGGGCAATGCGGGGGTGGGTCACCAGCGCGCGCGCACTGCTCCAGCGTTGACTCGGGAGCAAGGCGGTCAAGTTGGCGATGGCCTGCGAACTGCTGAACAACCAGACGGAGCCATCGGCCGCTGCCGCTCGCGCCAGGGATGATTCATGGGCGCTGAAATCCGGCGCCATCCGCTGGTAAGCCAACACAAAGTCCACCACTGCACCCCGGTCGACCAGCCGCCGCGCCAGCCAATCACGCCCCACACCGGCGCTGCCTGCCCCGACTGAGGCGTTGTCGCCCCCACGCACAATCAACACCCGTTCGCCCCGATGCACTTGCGGCGCCACCACTTGCCACAAGGCTTCCGAGTCAAACTGCCCGGCCTGCGGCTCTGGCATATCGATCCGCCCGGGCTGCACGCCCCATCGCATCAGTGCATCGCCTGTGCCAGGCCCCGGCGCCCACGCTCTTGTTTTTGAATACTCAAAGCCATACAAATCGCCGGCTAGAGCCTGTTTTGATTCAAAAAAATGATCTACTGCATTGGCACTGACAAACATGACCCCAACGTAGTCGCCCAAGCGCTGCCATGCGCTGATCATGGCTGACCTGTCGTCTAACGGGCCAATGTTGATCAGGGGCAACGCGGCAGCTTCCAGACCGACGGCCAGCAAATCCATGACCCACCGTTGAGCATCATGTGCTGGGCGGGTCACGATCACCCGCATGTCTACAACTCGCCCGAGGGAGCATCCGGCGCCGACAAGCTACCCCCTTTGGCCAACACGCCCGCTTGCAAGGCCGCAGCCACGCCTTCGCCCAGCGCCGTAGCGCTCGCCAAATCGGTTACTGTGGCGCTCATTTGCACGCACACGAGTTCAAGCACGCCTTGCGGATCGCCCCAAGCGGCATCCAGCGTCAACTGATCTGCACTCAGGGTCGCAAACGCGGCCAGGGGCATGGAGCAACTCCCGCCCATGGCCCGGCTCACCGCCCGCTCGGCTGCCACAGTCAGCCAGGTAGGTTGATGGGCGAGTGGCGCCAGCGCGTCGATCACGTCCTGGCGGTTGGTAAGCACCTCGATACCCAGGGCGCCCTGCCCCGCTGCCGGCAGCATGACGTCCGGCTCAAACGTGTCCCGAATGCGCGCGTTCAGACCCAGGCGCTTGAGCCCGGCGGCAGCCAGCACAATGGCGTCATACAAGCCCTCGTCCAGCTTGCGCAGCCGGGTGTCCAGGTTGCCACGCAACGGTTCGATCTTCAGATCGGGGCGCAAGGCGCGCAACAAGGCCATACGGCGCAGGCTGGACGTGCCCACCACAGCGCCTTGAGGCAGGCTGGACAGATGGCCGTAATGGTTGGACACAAAGGCATCGCGCGGGTCTTCGCGCTCCATCACACAGGCCAGGACAAAACCCTCGGGCAATGCCATGGGCACGTCCTTGAGCGAATGCACCGCCAGATCAGCCCGACCGTGTTCCAGGGCCACCTCCAACTCCTTGACAAACAAGCCCTTGCCGCCCACCTTGCTCAGGGTGCGGTCCAGAATCTGGTCGCCCAGCGTGGTCATGCCCAGCAGGGTGATCCGGTGGCCGTGCTGCTCCAGCAAAGCCTTGACATGTTCGGCCTGCCACATGGCCAGGCGGCTCTCTCGGGTTGCGATCGTGAAATGGCTCATAGCAGTGCTTTCGGGTCGTAACCTGGTTGTAATCTTCCAATGACGCCGGATGCTAGCATGGGCCAAAGTACCTCCAAGCCCTCCTGCATACCTCCAACGCCATGAAAAAAACGCCCAACCCCACCCCTTCTGCACGCGCCAAAGACAACGAACGCCCCTTGGTGGAAGACATCCGCCTGCTGGGTCGCATCCTGGGCGACGTCATCCGCGAACAGGAAGGCGTGGAGGCGTTTGAGTTGATCGAGCAGATTCGTCAGCTGTCCGTGGCCTTTCGCCGGGACGAGGACCACGAGGCCGACAAAACCCTCAAGAAACTACTCAAGGGCTTGAGCGGCGACCGGGCCGTGAGCGTCATTCGCGCGTTCACCTACTTCAGCCACCTGGCCAACCTGGCTGAAGACCGCCACCACATCCGCCGCCGTGCCATCCATGAGCGCGCGGGCAATACTCAGGAAGGCAGCATTGAAGTCGCCTTGGCCCGCTTGCGCTGGGCCGGCATTTCGCCCGACACTATTGCAGACACCCTGGCCACCAGCTTTGTCTCCCCCGTGCTCACCGCCCACCCGACCGAAGTACAACGCAAAAGCATTCTGGACGCCGAGCGCGACATCGCCCAACTGCTCAGCGCCCGGGACGACATCAAGACCCGGGCCGCCACAGTCAATGCCAACAAAGACGCCCTCACCCCACGCGAACTCGCCGCCAACGAGAGCCACATGCGCGCCCGCGTGCTGCAGCTTTGGCAAACCCGGCTCCTGCGTTTTACCAAGCTCACCGTGGCCGATGAGGTGGAAAACGCCCTCAGCTACTACGAGTCCACCTTTTTGCGTGAGATTCCCAAGCTCTACGCGGATCTGGAGCGCGAACTCGATGACCGTCCGATCCACAGCTTTTTGCGCATGGGCCAATGGATTGGCGGCGACCGCGACGGCAACCCCAACGTCAGCGCCCAGACGCTCTCCCACGCCTTGCGCCGCCAGGCCGACGTGGCGCTGAGGCATTACCTGACCGAGGTGCATTTTCTCGGTGGCGAGCTCTCCATTTCAGCCATGCTGGTGAGTTGCCTGCCCGAGATGCAGGCCTTGGCCGACCGCTCGCCCGACACCAACGAACACCGCAAGGACGAGCCTTACCGGCGCGCCCTGATCGGTGTTTATGCCCGGCTGGCTGCCACCCTTACCGACCTCACGGGAGGTGAAGCCGCGCGCCACGCTGTCGCGCCGCAAAACGCCTACCTCACACCGCAGGAATTTCTGGCCGACCTGCGCACTATCCAGGCGTCCTTGCTGGCCAACCACGGGGCCGCACTGGCCACCCAACGCCTGCACCCGCTGATTCGCGCAGTCGAAGTGTTTGGCTTTCACCTGGCTACGGTGGACTTGCGCCAAAGCTCGGACAAACACGAACTGGTAGTGGCCGAGTTGTTGTCAGTGGCCCGCCTGGAGCCCGGTTACGCGCAACTGGACGAGCTGGCCAAACGCACGCTGCTCACCCAACTGCTCAATGAAGCGCGCCCCCTGCGCGTGATGGGCGCGGCCTATTCAGAGCACAGCCAGA
Organism: uncultured Rhodoferax sp.; assembly: GCA_964492535.1. Classification (GTDB taxonomy): domain Bacteria; phylum Pseudomonadota; class Gammaproteobacteria; order Burkholderiales; family Burkholderiaceae_C; genus Rhodoferax. Next base: position 3,269 of record CAZBKX010000628.1, read on the forward strand.
GCGAGCTGGCGATTTTTGAGACCGCCCGGGTCATGCGCGAGCGCTTTGGCTTTGAAGCCATTCGCCATTACATCATCAGCCACACCGAAACCGTGAGCGACCTGCTGGAAGTGCTCTTGCTGCAGAAAGAAGTGGGCTTGATGCGCGGCATTCTGAATGACCCCCAGTCACTGTGCGACCTGATCGTGGTGCCGCTGTTTGAAACCATCGAAGACCTGCGCAATGCCGCGCCCATCATGCGCGAGTTTTATGCGCTGCCTGGCGTGGCCCAACTCGTGCGCCGCAGTGGTGCCGAGCAAGACATCATGCTGGGCTACTCGGACAGCAACAAAGACGGCGGCATCTTCACCAGCAACTGGGAGCTGTACCGCGCCGAGATTGCGCTGGTGGAACTGTTTGACGAGCTGGCCACCGAGGGCCTGAGCGCCGCTGTTGACGCGGCAGGCGCCGCGATCAGCGTCGCCGCCACGCCGATCCGGCTCCGCATGTTCCATGGCCGGGGCGGCACCGTGGGCCGGGGCGGTGGCCCAAGCTACCAGGCGATCCTGGCGCAACCGCCCGGCACCGTGCGCGGACAGATCCGGTTGACCGAGCAAGGTGAAGTCATCGGCTCCAAATACGCCAACCCCGAGATTGGCCGGCGCAATCTGGAAACCCTGGTTGCCGCCACCCTGGAGGCCACGCTACTGCAGCCCACCAAGTCGGCCCCCCCACCCTTTCTGGCAACGGCTGCCGAGTTGTCGCACAACAGCATGGCTGCCTACCGCAGATTAGTCTACGAGACCCCGGGGTTCACCGAATTTTTCTTTGACTCCACCCCCATCCGGGAGATTGCCGAACTCAATATTGGCTCGCGCCCGGCCTCACGCAAGGCCACACAGCACATTGAAGACCTGCGGGCGATTCCCTGGGGCTTTAGCTGGGGGCAGTGCCGCCTGACACTGCCCGGCTGGTATGGATTTGGCTCGGCGGTAGACCAATTTCTGGCCGGTGAAGGCACCAAGGGCAGCACCAAAAAAGACCGACTCGCACTCTTGCAGCAGATGGACAAGCAGTGGCCTTTCTTCAAGACCCTGCTCTCCAACATGGACATGGTCATGGCCAAGAGCGACCTGGCCCTGGCCTCACTTTATTCAGAACTGGTTGGCGATGCGCGTCTGCGCAAGAAGATCTTCACTGCCATCGAGGCCGAGTGGCATCGTACCGCGGCCGCCTTGGGCATGATCACCGGCGACAAGCAGCGCCTGGCCAACAACGCCGCGCTGCAACGCTCCATACGCCACCGCTTTCCCTACATTGACCCCCTGCACCACCTGCAAGTGGAGCTGGTGCGCCGCTACCGCGCGGGCCAAGCCGACGAGCGCGTGCAGCGCGGGATTCATATCTCGATCAACGGGATTGCGGCAGGGCTGCGCAATACGGGGTGAGGGTCAAGGTTGGGTCCAAGCTGGCTAGGGCTCGACTGCCGAGCTCGCTGCACCTGATGACAGCCCACTGAGCGTTCCGTGTTCGCCCATCCCGACGGGTTTGCCCGTGATGGCCGACGCCATCATGCTGAACGCCCGGACCATCCTGCTATTCGATGCATCCCAGTAATCCGCCACGTTGGGCACAAACTTCAACAAAACCAGCGAGGGTGACGAAGGGCCATCCGGAAACCAGGGCTTGGCCATAGGCGTCCAAAGACGCTCAATACGGCCCCGGTCGGTATCGATTTCACCGCGCCCGGACAGCGAAACATAGGTTCCGCCCGCTGTGTCGGTAAAGGCCAGGTTCGCCACTTGCAGGCGCTCGACTTTGGAAGATCGCAGATCGGTGAAAAACCAAAGGGCGCCCGTGGCGTCCATCTCCAGCGGCGCCATGGGGCGGCTGGCCAGTGCGCCATCGGACTCGACCGTGGTGAGCATCGCGATGTGAATACCCTCAATCATCTGGGCAATATGGGAGAGATCGGCGCTAGCCTGAGTTTCTGTTTTCATCAGTGACCTTGGTGAGAAATAAATCGTGCTGTCCCTTGTGGAG
>CAZBKX010000629.1:0-1793 GCA_964492535.1 uncultured Rhodoferax sp.
GTTCCCATAGTGATGCTGTCCTCCAAGGATGGTGTTTTCGACAAGGCGCGTGGCCGTATGGTCGGTGCGCAGGACTATTTGACAAAGCCGTTCACCAAAGACCAGTTGCTGCATGCAGTTCAACAGTTTGGCAGAACGGCACAAGGAGTTAATTGATGGCTATTCAAAAAGTATTGATCGTGGATGACTCAAAAACCGAGTTGATGTATCTGACCGATCTATTGCAGAAAAGAGGCATGTCTGTGCGCACGGCAGAGGACGCTGAAGAAGCCTTTCGCCGCCTGACCGAAGAGAAGCCCGATCTGATTCTCATGGACGTGGTCATGCCGGGCCAAAACGGTTTTCAGTTGACCCGGGTCATCAACCGCTCGCCTGAGTACGCAGACATCCCCATCATTCTTTGCACCAGCAAGAGCCTCGAGACGGACCGGGTTTGGGGCATGCGCCAGGGTGCACGTGACTACATCACCAAACCAGTCGATCCGGTTGAACTGTTCACCAAGATCAAAGCTTTGGGCTGATAACGTCAGGCTCCCATGGCAAATCGCGAATCTCTCCGAGAACTCCAGACCCGCCTGGCGAGTCGACTTCAGGCGGTCCGTTCCGAAGGGGTATCCGCCGCCTGGTTGGCCGTTAGCGCGGGTGGTGATAACTACCTGTTCCCGTTGGTGCAGTCCGGCGAGATTTTTCCATTGGCCAACATTCAGGCTGTTCCTTACTCCCGCCCCTGGTTCATGGGCGTCATGAACCTTCGGGGTGGCCTGTTTGGCGTGGTTGACCTGGCCAGTTTTCTGGGCGATGGCGCCTTGCGTGCGCGCACTGAGCAGTCATTGGCTGAGCCAAGCGTGGTGACTTTCAATATCGCGCTGGATATCAATTGCGCGCTGGTGGTGGATGGTCTGGCGGGTCTGCGCAAAGCAGATGCATTCACCAGCGCTTACGCACCCGCTCCTGGTTCCCCGAGTTGCTTTGGCAACCGGTTCACTGACCTCAACGGCGTGCACTGGCAGGAAATCAACCTGCGGGCTTTGGCCCAGACACCCGAGTTTCTCAGCATCAGTGCTTAAGTTTTTTCTTTAAGGTTTCACTATGTCCGTCGTCGAACAACTGAAAAATCTGTTTTCCAAAAAGGAGCATGACTCCGAGATGGATTCCCGGTTGAGTCTTGATATACCAGACGCCGGGCCTGATCTGATGGTTACGATGCAAATGCCGGACAGTGCCAGCCAGGCCTCGGCGACTGAAGTCCGGATGGCCTCGCGCAAGGAGGCTGTCAAGGACCTGAGTGACCAGATCACGCTGCCCGTGCTGGGGGCTGGAACCGTGGTGCAGCATCAGCGCCGGCTTTCGACGCTGTTGGGTTTGTCGCTGGTGGTCTTGGCGGGTGTCACCGTTTTGGCGTTGAATCAGACCGACAAGGTTGCTCAACAATTGGGTGCCACAGGGCAGTCGCTGATGCAGTCGCAGCGGTTGGCCAAGTCGGTTTCTCAGGCCTTGGTGGGTGCTGCCAAGGCCTTTCCAGACGTGTCCGAGAGTTCGGGTGTGCTTGCATCGTCGGTTCGTGGTCTCAAAAATGGCGACACGGCAATGAGCCTGAGCGCATTGAGTGAAGACTACTCATCTCAGCTTGAAAAGATCACGCCCCTGATGGAGCGCGCTGAAAAGAATGCGGCCATCGTGATGGCTCAGCAGAAAATTTTGACGCAGGTCGGTTCAGCACTTCGGCTGATCAATCGCCAGTCGTCTGACCTGCTGGAGATCGCCGAGACGGTGTCCTCTCTAAAGCTTCAGCA
>CAZBKX010000630.1:0-1980 GCA_964492535.1 uncultured Rhodoferax sp.
GAGTAGCTGCACACCGGGCAGGAGAATTTGGCGTTGAATAAGTGCTCTTTCGGGCTCTGGCCGGCGGATTCATTGCCTGGGATGATACTCATTTCAACAGCCAGGGCGCGGCCACCGGCCACCCGCAGGGCGGCCTCAAAACTCTCGGCCAGGCGTTGTTTGAGGCTGTCCAGCTCGCGGCGTGCCTCCAGCGCGGTGGCTTCATCGGCGCCTTCCACGGCCAAGGCGCGCACCTTGATACGGTCAATCACCACGTCAATGTCGTGTTTCTCGGTTTTCTTGAGTGCGGGCAACTGGTCAAACTCCAGCGCCTGCCCGTTGATCCGAAAGCGCACATAACCCTGAGCCTGCATGTCAGCAAACAGGTCCAGAAACTCGCCTTTTTTCTCGCGCGCCACCGGCGCCAGGATCATCAGCCGGGTCTCCGCCGGCAGGGCCAGCACGGCGTCCACCATCTGACTGACGGTTTGCGCTTGCAGCGGCAGGTGGTGGTCGGGGCAAAACGGGGTCCCGGCGCGGGCAAACAGCAGGCGCAGGTAGTCATGAATCTCGGTCACCGTGCCCACGGTGGAGCGCGTGTTGTGGGAGGTGGCCTTTTGCTCGATGGAGATGGCGGGGGACAAGCCCTCAATCACATCCACATCGGGCTTGTCCATGAGCTGCAAAAACTGGCGCGCGTAGGTCGAGAGGCTTTCCACGTACCGGCGCTGGCCCTCGGCGTACAGCGTGTCAAACGCCAGGCTGGACTTGCCCGAGCCGCTCAGGCCGGTGATGACCACCAGGCGGTTGCGCGGGATGTCGAGGTCGATATTTTTGAGGTTGTGCGTGCGCGCCCCCCGAATGCTGATGGTCTGCTGCTGTAGGGCCATGCCAAGGTAGGCGCCGTGCGGGTCGTGGGGCATGGGGGCGCCGTCGGGAGATGAATTCAAGGTAACTGCCGGTTGAGAGAAACCCACCATGATAGTGAAAGACGGCTGAGGCGTCGGTATGTAAGTCAAATCGGGCTAAAGCCCCGTGGAATGTGCGCAAGCAACTATCAAATCAGGAGTATTTGGCGCGCCCAGTGGTTGGCTTTGCCCGCGATGATGCTGGATATAACCCCAGTATGATCGGGCACCCAGCCCACGCTGGCACTGCCCCACGCCCGCCACTGCACGCCCAACGCACTCGCATTCACACGCGGGCGGACAAGCGGGTGCAAAGCCCAAACTCTACAACCCGCGCCACCCCGAGCGCACGCTGCGATACCAAACCATAGCCGAGCACTTCGAGACTTGGCATGAACTTGCCAGCGCAGGCCAGTTTGACGGGCAGGGCGACCATCGCACCCCCAAGCCCTACGTCCGTCAAGCGTTTCGCAAGTACCTCGAATGCGGCATCTTCGCCCACGGCGTTGCCAGGGCGTGGTGTGACGATTGCGGGCACGACTACTTTGTCGCCTATTCCTGCAAAGGCCGGGGCGTCTGCCCCTCGTGCAACACGCGACGCATGGTGGAGACGGCGGCGCACATGACGGATCACGTCTTTGCGCGTCTGCCGGTGCGCCAGTGGGTGTTGTCGGTGCCAAAGCGGCTGCGCTACTTCATGCAGCGTGACGGGGCAGTGCTCAACATGGTGCTGCGCATCTTCTTGCGGGTCATCGCGCAAACTCTGCAGACCCACAGCCCCGGTGCGGTAAATGTGGACAAGGCGACGCTGCACATCGGCGCAGTCGCCTTCATTCAAAGGTTTGGCTCCAGCCTCAATGAGCATGTGCACTTCCATGTGTGCGCGGTCGATGGGGTGTTTGAGGAAGTGCCGGGCATCGTTTTTCACCCGGCCAGTGCGATCGACGAGACCGCTGTGGCCCAGGTACAGACTGATTTGCGCCGACGCATTCTGCGCGCCTTCGTGGGCCGAGGTCTGCTGGAGAGTTTCGAGGCCAAAGAAATGCTGGCCTACAAACACAGCGGTTTCTCAGTCGATGCGGGTGTGTGCATC
>CAZBKX010000631.1:0-1871 GCA_964492535.1 uncultured Rhodoferax sp.
TTGCTGGGCCGCAAGGTGGGCATGATGCGCCTATTCACCGACGAAGGGGATTCGATCCCTGTGACGGTGGTAGACGTGTCAAACAACCGAGTGACCCAGGTCAAAACCCAAGAGAATGATGGCTACGTTGCCTTGCAGGTAACATTCGGCGCGCGGAAAGCTTCTCGCGTCACAAAGCCTGCGGCTGGACACCTTGCAAAAGCGGGTGTTGAGGCTGGTGAAATTATTCGCGAATTCCGTCTGACGCCTGATGTGGCTGCTCAGTACAAAGCCGGCGCCGTTGTGCCAGCTGCGGCTGTGTTTGCTGTTGGGCAAAAGGTGGATGTGCAGGGCACCACCATTGGTAAGGGTTATGCGGGAACGATCAAGCGTCACCACATGAGTTCGCAGCGCGCGTCGCACGGCAATAGTCGTTCGCATAATGTGCCCGGCTCTATTGGTATGGCTCAAGATCCTGGTCGTGTGTTTCCTGGCAAACGCATGACGGGTCATTTGGGTGACGATCTTGTGACAACCCAAAATCTGGATGTCATCCGTATCGACGAAGCCCGTCAATTGCTGATGATCCGCGGTGCTGTTCCTGGTTCGGCTGGCGGTTTCGTGACCGTTCGTCCAGCGATCAAAGTCAAAGCTAAAAATGCAGATGTGAAGGGAGCGAACTGATGCAGCTCGAACTCCTGAATGAACAAGGCCAGGCGACTTCGAAATACGACGCGTCAGAAAATGTTTTCGGCCGTGCTTACAACGAAGATCTGGTGCACCAGATTGTGGTCGCTTTCCAGGCGAATGCTCGTCAAGGAACGCGTGCACAAAAAGACCGGGAGCAGGTCAAGCACTCCACAAAGAAGCCTTTTAAACAAAAAGGTACAGGTCGCGCTCGTGCGGGTATGACGTCTTCGCCTTTGTGGCGCGGCGGCGGTCGGATTTTTCCGAACATGCCTGATGAGAACTTCACGCAAAAAATCAACAAGAAGATGTACCGTGCTGGAATGGCGTCTATCTTGTCCCAGTTGGCGCGCGAAGGTCGTTTGGCTGTGGTTGACTCCATGACGGTCGATTCTCCAAAGACAAAAGAGCTGGCTGCCAGATTCAAGGCCATGAACCTCGAGTCGGTGATGGTGATTGCCGATGAGGTCGATGAAAATCTTTATCTGGCGTCGCGAAATCTAGTCAATGTGATGGTAGTCGAGCCACGCTATGCGGACCCAGTTTCACTGGTTCATTACCGCAAAGTGCTGGTTACCAAGGCTGCGATGGACAAACTCAAGGAGATGTTCGCATGAGCCACGGTCCACAACTTTCGAAATTCGACGAAGGTCGCTTGATGCAAGTGCTCGTCGCACCTATCGTGTCTGAAAAGGCAACGATGGTCGCTGAAAAAAGCAACGCCGTGACCTTCAAGGTGCTGCAAGACGCTACCAAGTATGAAATCAAGGCCGCAGTGGAATTGATGTTCAAAGTCGAGGTTAAAGGCGTCTCTGTAGTGAACACTAAAGGCAAGACCAAGCGTTTTGGTAAGTCCGTTGGCCGTCGCGATAACATTCGCAAGGCCTACGTGACCCTGAAACCAGGTCAAGAGCTGAACCTTGGTGGGGAGGCCGCGTAATCATGGCTGTTATTAAAATGAAACCCACTTCCCCAGGCCGTCGTGGCATGGTGAAGATTTCTCGTGACCACTTGCACAAGGGCGAGCCCTATGCACCATTGTTGGAGCCACAGTTCCAGCATGCGGGTCGCAACAACAACGGTCATATCACGACGCGTCACAAAGGTGGGGGTCACAAGCACCACTACCGCGTGGTTGACTTCCGTCGTACCAAAGATGGCATTCCTGCAAAAGTGGAACGCATTGAGTATGACCCGAACAGGTC
>CAZBKX010000632.1:0-2080 GCA_964492535.1 uncultured Rhodoferax sp.
CCGACTTCTGCTTCAACACCTATGGCGTGAAGTTCCCGATGATGAGCAAGACCGTGGTCTCCGGCACGGGCAAGAATACGTTTTACAAGGGATTGGTTAACGCAACCGGGCAGGAGCCAGGCTGGAATTTTCACAAATACCTGATCGACCGAAATGGCAAGGTGGTGGGCAGTTTTGCTAGCGAAGTCAAACCCGACAGCCCCATGCTGGTGGCCGCCATCGACAAGGCGTTGCGCTGACCATGGGTAAGCCCACTAACGTGTTGGATGCAGGTGATGTGTCCCGAATTATCGAGATGGCCTGGGAGGACCGGACCTCGTTCGAAGCCATTGAGCGGCTTTATGACCTGAACGAATCCCGCGTGATCGAGTTGATGCGCCGGGAACTCAAGCCCAGCTCATTTCGCATGTGGCGCAAGCGGGTCACCGGACGGGTGACCAAACACGCGGCGCTGCGCCTGCCCGACGTCAACCGAGCTTATTGCCCCACGCAATACAAGCGCTAGCGCGCTGGCAAACTACTTGGTGGCTAACCGGGGCTTGGGGTAGCCCAGCCGGGCCAGCGCCTGTTTGACGCGGGCATCAAACGCATCGCCCACGGTGTCGATGCCTTCGTCCACCACCTTGCTGGCGTCGTTTATCTTGAGCTTCAGCAGGTCGGCATTGGTGTCAATGGCGCCCCGGGCCTGGGATTCGAGTTTTTCGCCCGCTTTGATCAGGGCCTCAAAAGCCTGCTCGCCCTTGGTGCCGGTGGTGGTGGTGACTTTGGCAAGGGCGCCCAGGCCGGCAAGCCAGATGGCGCGCTGGGAGTCAATGAGCTTGAGCGATGCGTCACGCGTCAAATGAACCACCATGTTGACCTTTTTCCGGCTCTTGGTGGCCACTTGCTTCAGGGTTGAGCGGGCAGCTGGCGCAGATGCTTTGAGCCTGGTGTGGGCTGCCACCGTGCGGGCGCGCTTTCTGGCTGCGACGGTGGGTGACGCAGCACGGGGTTTCCGGGTAGGCGTGGCCTTGGGGGCCTCGGCCTCTGCGCTGGTGGGGGTAGTCGCCATGGGTACTTTCTTTGGGTTGATAAAACCGGCTTCCCGGGTCTTCGGGCCTCACGCTCAAGCCTGAAGCACCATCACGTTGTAAATTGTTGGTGACGATCGGGTATCGTCAAATGATGATCCGCAAACACCCCCCCACTTTTTCCAGCCGATTCGAGGCCGTGGATGCCTTGCGCGGGCTGGCCATGGTCTGGATGACTGTGTTTCATTTCAGCTTTGACCTCAATCACTTTGGTTTTTGGCAACAGGATTTTTACCGCGAAGCATTTTGGACTGGCCAGCGCACGCTTATCCTGAGTCTGTTTTTGTTTTGCGCGGGGCTGGGCCAGGCCGTTGCATTGGCTCAGGGGCAGAGTTGGCCCCATTTTGGACGCCGTTGGACGCAAATAGCAGGCTGCGCGCTGCTGGTCAGTGCGGGCTCGTGGCTCATGTACCCGCAAAGCTTCATCTATTTTGGTGTGCTGCACGGCATGGCCGTGATGCTGCTCATCGTGCGTCTGACCGCGCACTGGCGCGCCTGGCTGTGGTTAGCGGGCGCCGTGGCCATTGCTACTAAATTTATCTATGCTGGTGCAATCATCACGCCGGCTACGGGGCATTTTGTTGAAATAATGAACTCCCCCTTGCTCAATTGGCTGGGCTTGGTGACCCGCAATCCGGTGACCGAAGACTACGTACCGCTGCTGCCCTGGATGGGCGTGATGTGGTGGGGTGTGGCGGCAGGCGACTGGTTGACGCGCCATCGCCCTGCGGCTTTCACGCGGCCCCTGCCGGCTCCGCTCAAGCCGCTGGTGGGCTTGGGGCGCTGGAGCCTGAGCTATTACATGGTGCACCAGCCGGTGATGATTGGGGGGCTGATGGCGGTGAGTTGGGTGGTGAAGTAGGGACGTGCCTTGCGCTGGTCTGCCCGCGACCTGTGTGGGCTCCATCTTTTCCCTTGCCAAGTCCGAACGTGGCCCTTTCACATCCTTTGCAGAGTCATTGCTTTCTAGGCCCAAACACTGTCGAAACATCTTACGGGTTGAAACAGCT
>CAZBKX010000633.1:0-8711 GCA_964492535.1 uncultured Rhodoferax sp.
CAACCGCGTTTTTTCGGCTATCTTCGAGGCCAATTTGAAGCGTCAGCCTGGTGGGACCGCCCAGCCCATGAACGACTTCCGCACTGTGCGGGACTTCCTGTTCTCGCCCGTTTTGCTGGCCCTGATGGAGTCCCCGGTGTCGCTGGTCTTTCTGGTGCTCATTTTTGCCATTAGCCCGGTGTTGGGTTGGGCTGCTGTAGTTGCGGCCATTTTGCAGACCTTTGTGGGCTGGTTGAATGAGCGAAGCACCCAGCCACCCCTGCTGGCCGCCAACCGCAGTGCCATTGCCGCCCAGCAGTACGCTGACGGCACCCTGCGCAATGCCCAGGTCATTGAATCCATGGGCATGTTGCGCGACATTCACGGCCGCTGGATGGAGAAACAACGTGAATTTCTCGGCTTGCAGGCCGATGCCTCTGACAAGGCTGGCTTTTACCAAGCCATCTCCAAGTTTTTGCAGAATGTCGTCGGTTCCTTGTTGTTGGGTCTCGGGGCGTGGCTCTTGCTGCGTAACCAACTCAATGGCGGCGCGGCGTACATGATTGTGGGTTCCATTTTGGGCGGTCGCGTTCTGGCGCCACTGATTCAAATCGTTTCTCAGTGGCAAAACGTCATCAACGTTCGCGAGGCCTATCAACGGCTGGACAGCCTGCTCATCATGGTGCCCCCGCGTCAGCCAGGTATGCCACTACCGGCGCCCAGCGGCCAACTGCTGGTGGAAAGCCTTGTCGCGGGTGCGCCCGGAAGCCCCGTGCCCATCCTGAAAGGCGTCAACTTTGGCTTGCACCCGGGGGAGGTTCTGGCAGTGGTTGGGCCATCAGCCTCCGGCAAAACCACACTCGCCCGCATGTTGGTCGGGTTGTGGCCTGCCACCAGCGGCAAAGTGCGTTTGGATGGTGTTGACGTCCACACGTGGGACAAAAATGAACTGGGTCCGCACTTGGGCTACTTGCCCCAGGGCGTCGAGTTGTTTGACGGCACGCTGGCTGAAAACATCGCACGCTTTGGCGCCGTTGATCAATCCAAAGTCGAAGCGGCTGCCCGCGCTGTAGGTCTGCATGAATTCATCCTGGCCCTGCCGCAAGGCTACGACAACACGGTCGGCCGTGAAGGTGCCATGCTCTCTGGCGGTCAGCGCCAGCGCGTCGGATTGGCTCGCGCCATCTACGGCAACCCTACCTTTGTGGTGCTCGATGAACCTAACTCCAGCCTGGATGAGCAGGGCGATGCCGCCTTGGCCAGCGCCATTGTTCAGCTTAAATCCCGTGGCACCACCATTGTGGTCATGACCCATCGCACCAGCGTACTCGGTGTGGCCGACAAAATGCTTGTGCTGAACGAAGGCCAAACCCAGATGTTCGGTCCCCGTGACGACGTTCTTAAAGCTTTGGCCGAGGCTGCGGCCAAAGCCCGTCAGCCCGTCAGTCCTCAGCTCGTGGCTGCTGCTGCTTGAAAACTGTCAAAAATTATGAAAACACCTGAATTTTTCAAACGCAGCGATCTCACCGCGACCCTGTGGACGTTCAAGCGCGAATTCCTGATTGTGGGCATCTTCAGCCTGGTGGCCAACCTGCTTATGCTGACCCCCACCATCTACATGTTGCAGGTCTACGACCGGGTTCTGGCGAGCCAAAGCGAGACCACCCTTGTCGTCGTCTCCCTGTTGACCCTGTTCTTGTTCGTGGTCATGGCTTTTGCAGAGTGGATGCGCTCACGCCTGCTGGTCGCCACCGGCGTGCGGCTGGACGAAAAGCTCAGCACCCAAGTGTTCAACGCGAGTTTTGAGGCGCACCTGAGTCAGTCCGGCGCCACCCCCTCGCGCGCCTTTGGCGACCTGATCCAGATCCGCCAGTTCCTCACGGGCAACGGCGTGTTTGCCTTCTTTGACGCCCCTTGGGCACCCATCTACATCGCCGTCTTGTTCTTTTTGCACCCTTGGCTGGGCATCATGGGCATTGTGTTTGCCATCATTCAGGCTGCGCTGGCCTGGTTTGGTCATCGCCACACGCTCGCCCCCAGCGAGGCTGCAGCCAAAGCCGGTGCCGAGTCCGGCAGCTTTCTGCAAGGCAAGCTGCGCAACTCAGAAGTGCTTGAGTCCATGGGCATGGTCCGCAATCTGCAAGTACGCTGGCGCGAGCGGCACCAGGCGCACCTGGATCGCAGCGGCGATGCCCAGCACCTTACCCACCGCCTCACCGCCATCAGCAAATTTATTCGCTACAGCCAGCAGTCCTTGTCATTGGGCATTGGCGCCCTGCTGGTGATCGACGGCCAGTTATCACCCGGCGGCATGATTGCGGCCAACGTGCTGATGACCCGCGCGCTGGCCCCCATTGACATGATGGTCGGCAGCTGGCGCCAGTTCATTGGTATGCGTTACGCGTTTGCCCGTCTTGAAAAAATGTTGCTGGAGTTCCCACCGCGCGATCCTGCCTTCAAGCGCGTGGCCCCCACCGGCCAGATCACCGTGGAGCAAGTTGTGGCTACTGCACCCGGTCGCGCCGCGCCCATTTTGCACAACGTCAGCCTGAGCGTCCCTGCTGGTACTGTGACAGCCGTTCTTGGCCCCTCGGGCTCTGGCAAATCCACGCTGGCACGGGTGCTAGTAGGCATCTGGCCTGATCTCAAGGGCAACGTGCTCATCGACGGCTTGCCCCTGTCTGGCTGGAACCGTGTTGAGCTTGGCCCCCACATTGGCTATCTGCCGCAAGACATCGAGTTATTTGAAGGCTCCATTGCCGAGAATATCGCCCGCTTCGGCAAAGTCGATTCGGCACAAGTGATTGCGGCGGCCCAAAGCGCCGGCCTGCACGACATGATCTTGCGCTTCCCGAAAGGGTACGACACCTCCATTGGCGAAGCCGGTAATCTGCTCTCGGGCGGCCAGCGCCAGCGTATCGGTCTGGCGCGTGCCCTGTATGGCAAGCCTGTGCTGGTGGTGTTGGACGAGCCCAATGCCAATCTCGACGATGCCGGTGAAGTCGCGCTGTTCAAAGCCATCCAGGAACTCAAGGCCAAAGGCAGCACCGTGTTCCTGATCACCCACCGCCCTGGCGCAGTCGCCGTGGCTGACCGTATTCTGGTGCTGCGCGACGGCCGCGTGCAAGCCGACGGTCCGCGTGATGCGGTGATTGCCGCGCTGCAGGCTGCTGCCAAGGCTGCCACCACCACGGCAGCTCCTGCCGTCGATTCGGCAGCCCTGCCTGCCTAACCCTTTTATTGATTGTTGAGTCTGTCATGGCAAAACCTAATATGTTCAAAAATTCATCACCCCAGCCCGGTACCTCCCCCTTTGATGTCACAGATAATGCCCCCAAAGCACCCTCGGCTGACCACGGACGCGCTGGCCGAGTGGGCCTGTGGGCCTTGGGTCTCGGGTTTGGCGGGTTCTTGTTGTGGGCAGGGCTGGCGCCCCTCGATGAAGGCGTGCCCGGTCAGGGTGTCGTCTCCCTCGACACCAAAAGCAAGGCCGTTCAGCACCTCACGGGCGGCTTGATCAAAGAAGTGCTGGTGGGCGAGGGCCAGCAGGTTACTGAAGGCCAGCTCTTGGTGCGTCTGGATGCCGGCGCCGTGCGTGCCAACTACGAAAACGCCCGCCAGCGCTACCTCAGCCTGCGCGCCATGGAGGGCCGTCTGCGGGCAGAGCAACTCGGCCAAACCAAAATCACCTTTCATCCCGACGTCGTGGCGGCCGGCCAAGACCCTCAAATTCGACAACTCACCCTCAACCAGGAGCAATTGTTTGAGTCGCGCCGAGCGGCCTTGCGTGCTGACCTTCAGTCCATGGAAGAAAGTCTGCAGGGCCAGACCGGTCTCATTCAGGCCTACGAGACGATGTTGGGGAACCGAAAAAACCAGCAATCGCTGCTAGCCGAAGAGCTCAAAAACACCCGCGGTTTGGTCAGCGAGGGCTACGCCCCCCGCAACCGCCAACTTGAACTCGAACGCATGGCCGCAGAGTCCAGCTCCGGCATTGCCGAACTGCAAGGCAACACCATTCGAGCCAAGCGCGCAGTGGCTGAAATACGTCAGCGCTCCATTGCCCGCCAACAGGAATACCGCAAAGAAGTCGAGTCCCAACTCGCTGACGTCGGCCGCGAGGCCCAGTCCGAGGCAGAACGGTACCGCGCCACCAAAGATGACCTTGGCCGCACAGAAATCAAATCGCCTGCAGCCGGTCAGGTTGTTGGCCTGGCATTTCAGACTGTCGGTGGCGTGATCAGCCCGGGGCAAAAACTCATGGACATCGTGCCCGAGGACCAAGCCCTCTTGGTTGAGGCCCGCGTGGCCCCCCATCTGATCGACCGCGTTAGCAAAGACCTGCCTGTGGATGTGCGCTTTTCATCTTTTTCCCACACCCCCCAACTGGTCGTCAATGGCAAAGTAGTTTCAGTGTCCGGCGACCAGTTGGTTGACCAGCACACCGGCATGGGTTACTACTTGGCTCGCGTTGCCGTCACGGCAGAAGGCTACGAGAAACTCGGCAAGCGCCAACTCCAGCCCGGCATGCCGGTGGAGGTCATCTTTTTGACCGGTGAGCGCTCCATGCTCACCTACTTGCTCAACCCCCTGACCAAGCGCCTCGCCGCGTCCATGAAAGAAGAATAAGCATGAAACGCACACGCCTTGCCACCCTGCTTAGCCTGGCCCTTCTCAGCTTTGGGTCATTTGCCGGGTCCATGAATTTGCTGCAAGCCTATGAGCTTGCACAGACAGAGGATGCAGCCCTTCGGGCCGCCCGGTCTGCCGCTGCGGCCGGCCGTGAGCGCCTGCCCCAGGCCCGGGCACAGTTCCTTCCCAACGTGTCGGCCAACCTGTCCTACAACAAAAACGATCTTGCCAGCACCACGCCTGACTTTTTAGGCCAGGACCAAACCACCAAAAACAAGTACCCCAGCAGCAACCAGACCCTGACCCTGCGCCAGCCGATTTACCGCAGCCAGTTGATGGCGCAGTACCGCCAGGCCCAGGCTCAGGTGGATGAGTCCGAGGCCACGCTGGCCCAAGAAGAGCAAAGTCTGGCAGTGCGCGTCAGCAGCGCTTATTTTGAAGCCCTGCTGGCCCATGACCAGCTTGAGCTGGTGCGGGCACAGCGCGCCACCTACACCACCCAGCTCGATGCTGCTCGTAAAACCCTGGCTGCCGGTACTGGCACGCGCACCGATATTGACGAATCTCAGGCCCGGCTCGACATGAATACCGCCCTGGAGATCGAAGCGCGTCAAAACATCACCTACACCGAGCAACAACTGCAAGCCCTCATTAACCAGCCCGTCAGCCAACTCGCCAAACTTGACGTTACCCGCCTGGACCTGAGTGACCTCCAGCCCAGCCGGCTGCAGGACTGGGTTGAGCGCGGCGAGCGCAGCAGCCCCCAGTTGCAGGCCCTGCGTGCCCAGATTGAGGTGGCACGGCAAGAAATTGGCCGGGCCAAAGCTGGGCACCTCCCTGTACTTGACGCCATTGCCCAGATATCGCGCAGCCAGAGCGAGAGTGTCACCAGCACCGCCTCCAGCTACAACAACGCCTCCATTGGTCTGCAACTTAACGTGCCCCTGTTTGCCGGTGGTTATGTCAACTCCCAGGTGCGCCAGGCCTTGGCCGGGCTCGCCCGTGCCGAGCAAGCCTATGAGGCTGGCCGACGCGACCTGGGTGTGCGCGTGTACCGGGAGTTTCGGGGAGTGACCGAGGGCGTGCCCAAAATCAAGGCCCTGGAGCAAGCCCAGCGCTCGTCCGACCAGCTCGTCTTGTCCAGTCGCAAGTCTTTTCAGGCTGGTAGCCGCACCGTGCTGGATGTGCTCAACGCCGAGCAGCAGCGGGTATTCGTTCTGCGTGATCTGGCGCAGGCCCGCTATGTGTATTTGACCTCCAAAGTCCGCTTGCTGTCTCTGGTGGGGGGGGCTGATCTAGAAGCCGTTCAGGCCATCAACAGCTATTTGCAACCCTGATGCCCGTTTGCCATCTTTTAATGATGTGAAAGTCAATAAAAACACGGGCTGGCAGCTGTTTTTTCATAAATAGGCAATACCGGTCTGCTGCAAGCCAATCAAGCCGATGTGCGCCTGGTTGACCTCCAGCTCGGCCACCACCGTCATGAACTCCGCCTGGCTGTACCTCGCAGCCCTGCCGTCCATGTAAGCTACCAGCATGTCCACGGTTGCCGCGTCGGCCTCTTGGCCTATGACGTTGCGAAACGCCATGGCCGCCAGCGCCACATTGCTGTTGGCGCCTGCAATTGAAGTCACCAAACCCACATTCAGTGCCAGTTGATTCACCTCAAGCAGCGTTAAACCCTCATCAAACAGGCCCAGGATGGTCCCCACCACGGCAGGGTCACCAATCAAGTGCGGGGCCATCAAACCTATGAACTCCAGTGCCCGACCCCCGTTTTGCTGCGGGCTCAGGTCAAGTGCAATTTTTTGGTCCGCAAACTGCAGTCGTTCGATGCCGGTGAGCTTGTCCGTGCCCTCCGCACCGGTGTTGTCGGTCAGGTAGAAACCATCGCTGATTTTTGTCAGATTAAAACGAACGCGAGCGCCGCTGTAGACCGAGGTGTCAATGCCGGCCCCGCCGTCAATGGTGTCATTTCCCGAGCCACCCGTAAATGATTCATTGGCGCTGGTGCCCTTGAAAGTCTGGTCGGGAGACTGCACCAACAGCGAAGGCCCATTCAACGAATTGATGCCAAAGCTGCCCTGCAGACCGTCACCACCATAAATCCAGCGCAGGGTCAGCACATCGTAGGGCTGGTAAGTCGACTTGGTAGCCCCAGCCTCGGTGTAAGACATCACTGTGTTGTTGGTGTTGTCCAGGTTGGCCGGCAGGCGATACAGCCCATCAAACGGATGCCCCAAACCCAACGCGTGAGCCACCTCATGCAGCAGCACCTCGTACCCCGGTGACCCCGCCGACAGCGAGTTGTTGATGGCGGCAAACTCCGCATTGTCCAGAAAAACAAAGGCATCACCTTCATAGGACGTCAGCACATCTCCCGCGCCGTAGCTGTACTGCTCAAATGACTGGGTCAGCCCCGCCGTGCTGCTGCCCGACAGGTTGTAAGCCCCAAAGTGAATATCCGCCAACGCGCCCGAGGCAACTTGCGCGAAAACGATCCCTGTCACGCTGGCCGTGTAGTTCATGATCTCAATCGCAGCCGCCTTTTGCGACGCATTGAACGCCCTGACCGCAGCCGGTGTTTCGGCATCCACCACACTCAGGTCAAAGGTGTAGTACAGCGTGGTTCGGTAGGGCAGTAGGTAATTCCAGTCCACTGTGTCATACAGCAAGGAATCCACCCGCAAGTCACCCGAATAAACAACTGTGGTCACGTCATTGATGGTTGTCATGGCACAAATACTCTTTCTAAAGATTGGCGCGGCGTCAAAATTTTCCTTGCAGCTTATCGCGTTTGCGCCATAAAAGAAATCGTCACATCCGTGGTGGGTACATTCGCAAAAGCATTGACCGTCGCCGTAGGTGTAGCCGCAATGGCGTCCACCACGTCCATACCTGTCACCACCTTGCCAAACACCGCATAGCCCGGATCGGCCGCGCTCTGGTAGTCCAGAGATAGATTGTCTGCCAGGTTAATGAAGAACTCGGAGGTTGCCGAGTCAAACACGCTGGTGCGCGCCATGGCCAATGTGCTGCGGGTGTTGGACAAACCCTTATTGCTCTCCAGAGCAATCGCACCGGTTTGGCCTGCCTTCTTGAGCAGCCCCGAGGTGTAGCCCCCACCCTGAATGACAAACCCCGCTACCACCCGGTGAAACAACGTGCTGCCGTAATAGCCCGAGCTCACATAGCTCAGAAAGTTATTGACAGTTATTGGCGCCACCGCCGGGTTGAGCTCCATCACCACCGTGCCAGCGGTCGTGATCATCGTGACCTGAGGCGGCAAAACAGTGAGCGTGGACGAATGCAGCAATTGGCCGTCAGCCGTCTTGATGGTGATGGGCAATGGGCCGGTGGCCGTGACCTTGCAGGTCAGCACCGCCAGATCCGGGGTGCTGGCCGACGTGAAAACCGGGCTCAGGCAGGAGCCGGTCTGGGCCACCATGTCGGAGCGCAGGTATTTGCCACCGACTTTGATCGTGGCTGTCTGGCCGTAACGCAGGCTTTGCGCCTGGATTTGAGAAATGGCAGGTTCCATCTCTGTGCCACCACCACAAGCGCTCAGTAAAAGGAGAAGACTGATGGGCAGGAGTTTCGTTAGCATGGGAGTCTCTAGGTCTGGTGTCTGTAAACCCTAGATTAAACCAGCACTTCTGAGTGCATCCAATCCATGCCCAAAAATCAATTTCCCAGGAAAAAAACGTTTGCTTGAGCCTTAGGGGTTGGCGATCAAGATCCAACTTGTGTTGAAAGTTTGCTTCCAGCGCTCAAAAAGGTGACGTAGTGTTTTATTTCTCGTCTACCTTCTGGTCGCCGACCCACAAGTATTCGGTCTCCATCACTGTGTCAGAACCCGCAGGATCTGCCGCCGCACTCACCGCGGTAGGTCCAAAAAAACCGACCAGTACCAAAACGTCGCCCTGTAGTAGCGCGACCGCCCTGGATCAGCTGAATTTCACGCTGAAATACGATGCGGGCAAAAGTGTCGCAAGCACAGACTCCCAACGCGGCATTTACGTCATATTCAACAAACCCGACTTGGCAACCGGCGGTTATGTCGCACTTGTGAAAAAGCCGCTCCTGTCGCCTGCGCCGTT
>CAZBKX010000634.1:0-5556 GCA_964492535.1 uncultured Rhodoferax sp.
GGCAGGCACCACCCGGGTGCTGATCATGCCGGCCTACCCGCAGTACTCGGCCACCACCACGGCCAGCCTGTTTGACGCCACATACCACTGGGCCGAAAAGGTGCGCGTCATTCCCGAGCTGCGCTTTGTCAACCATTACCATGACGACGCCGGCTATATCAGTGCCCTGGCCGCCAACATTCAAAAACACTGGGCTGCCAACGGTCGCCCGGACCTGCTGGTCATGAGCTTTCATGGTGTGCCTGAGCGCACCCTGCACTTGGGCGACCCCTACCACTGCGAGTGTTACAAGACTGCGCGCCTCTTGTCCGAGAAATTGGGCCTGGCCAAAGACCAGTTCAAGGTCACGTTTCAATCCCGCCTGGGTCGCGCCAAATGGCTGGAGCCCTACACCGAGCCCAGCCTGATTGCCCTGGGCCAGGCTGGCGTCAAGCGGGTGGACGTGGTGTGCCCCGGCTTCACCAGTGACTGCCTGGAGACGCTGGAGGAAATCAACATGGAAGCGCGTGAGGCGTTTTTGCATGCCGGCGGCAAAGAGTTTCATTACATCCCCTGCCTGAATGATGACCCAGCCTGGATCACCGCCTTGTGCGCGGTTACCGAGCAGCATCTGTCCGGCTGGCCCACACAAACGGCCGTGGACACCCCCGCGCTGGCGGCCTCAAGAGCGGCGGCATTGGCTCTGGGCGCCAAACAGTAGTGCCCTGGCCCGGGCCACGGTTTTTTCTGCTCCTGTTTTTAGCATTGAAAACCAATTAAATCGCCGGCCGGCGGCCTTATTTTCATAAATATTGCCATGGTGAAGCTGTCATAGGGCTTTTGGGGCTCTATCAACTCCTTGTCAGTGGTGGGTAATCTAGGGTCTCCACTCGTAACTTTTCGTAGTGGTTTTCCTATACTGATTTGGTGCAGCCGCCCGGCTGCTCACCTCACCACAAACTCAGGAGAAACCCACCATGACCGCTGTGTCGCCTGCCATGCTCGCCCTGCAACGCCTGTACCACTGGGAAAAAACGGCACCCACCCGCATCGCGCTGACCCAGCCCATGGGTGACGGTACCTCCCGTGACTTCACCTGGGCAGAGGTGGCAGACCAGACACGCCGCATGGCGGCCTACCTCAAGGCCCAAGGGTGGGAGCCAGGCTCCAAAGTGGCCATCCTGTCGAAAAACTGCGCCTGGTGGCTGATGAGCGACCTGGCCATCTGGATGGCGGGCTATGTCTCGGTGCCGCTATACCCCACCCTGGCGCACGACACGGTCAACCAGATCCTCACGCACAGCGAGGCCCGCGCCTGCTTCATTGGCAAGCTGGATGGCTGGGAGGGCATGAAACCCGGCGTGCCCGCCGGCCTGCCCTGCATCAGCTACGCGCTGTCGCCCAAGGATGCGATCAACAACTACCCCGGCTGGGATGCCATTTGCGCCAAAACGTCCCCCATGCAGGGCGAAGTCATGCGCCCTGCCGATGAGCTGGCCACGCTGATCTACACCTCGGGTACCACCGGCAAGCCCAAGGGGGTGATGCACAGTTTTGGCAATTTTGCATGGGCGCTGGAGCAAGGCATCAAGCGCATTCCCATGGGTGCGGACGACCGCATGCTCTCCTACCTGCCACTGGCCCACGTGGTGGAGCGTGTGCTGGTGGAGCACGGCTGGCTGCGCACCGGCATGCATGTGTATTTTGCAGAGTCGCTGGACACCTTTGCGGCCGATTTGCAGCGGGCCCGCCCCACCATCTTTTTCTCGGTTCCGCGTTTGTGGGTCAAGTTCCAGCAGGGCATTCACCACAAGATGCCCCCGGCCAAGCTCAACCGCCTGCTCTCGATCCCGCTCATTGGCGGCCTGGTGCGCCGCAAGATTCAAAAGGCACTGGGCCTGGACCAATGCAAGTTTGCCGCTGGCGGCGCAGCGCCCATGCCGGTGGCCCTGCTGCAGTGGTACCGCAAGCTCGGCATCCCGGTCAATGAAGGCTATGGCATGACCGAAAACCTCGCTTTGTCGCACCTCACGCTGCCCGGCAAGAACCAGGAAGGCACGGTGGGCCCCGCCTACCCCGGCGTCGAGGACCGCATCGACCCGCAAACTGGCGAAATCCAGATGCGCAGCCCGGCGCTGATGCTGGGCTACTACAAAGAGCCCGAGCTGACCCGCGAGGTCTTCACCGACGACGGCTGGCTGCGCACCGGCGACAAAGGCGCCAAAGACCCGCAAGGCAACCTGCGCATCACCGGGCGCGTCAAAGACCTGTTCAAAACCAGCAAAGGCAAGTATGTGGCCCCCGCGCCCATCGAAGACAAACTGGTCATGCACGAATCAATCGAGGCCTGCGTGGTCACCGGCGCCAACCTGGGCCAGCCGCTGGGCATTGTGATGATCAACGCCGAGGCGGTGGCCCGCATCACCGACCCAACGGCCCGCACCGAGCTGCAGAGTTCCCTGGGCGAGCACCTCAAAACCATCAACCAGACGCTCGATCCCCATGAGCAACTCAAGTGCCTGGTGGTGGTCACCACCGCCTGGACCGTGGACAACGACCTCATCACCCCCACCTTCAAGGTCAAGCGCAACCGCATTGAGGACGCGTACGCACGCCACTACGAGCGCTGGGAGTCGTCAAATCAGAAGGTGATTTGGGAGTCGGCGTAACAAACAGCGACAGCGACTGACCGCACGCGGTTTCCAGGGCGCGTCATATGGTTGACAATCGCGGGTTGACTTCACGTTTAATCCCATGACCGACACCACACCCGACGCGCCCATCCCTGTGACCGAGTCCGCTCCAGCCACTGCCATGGCTGACACTGCAGCCACTGCCGTTGCTCCCGCTGCATCGCCTGATGCTGACCCGACGCCGGCACCCGCCCCCAAGCCAGCCAAAAAGCAAGACCGCATGCAGGCCGTCTTGCCGGTGCTGGAAAAATTGTTTGAACTCTACCCCCACCTGTTTGGCGCCGAGTTCCGGCCCCTCAAGCTGGGCATTTACCAGGAGCTGCTGGCCGCTCACCCGGAGGAATTCAAGCGAGACACCCTCAAGGCGGCCTTGGGCCAACACACTCGCTCCACGCGCTACCTGCAAAGCGTGGCTGCCGGGCTGAGCCGGCATGACCTGCAAGGCGCCGCTGTGGACAGCGTGTCACCCGAACACGTGTACCTGAGCATTCTGGAGTTGTTCCGCCGCCGCCAGCTGCGGGCTCGGGAAGATTTGCGCCCCAAACTCAGGGCCCAGTTGCTCGCCGCCTTCGAGGCCTCAGGCCTGAGCCGCCAGGACTATGTGGCGCGGGTGCAAAACAACGATCTTGAGGCCAACGCCCTGCTGGAAGATGCCCTGGCCCAGGTGGACCAGAAGCTGGCACGCCAAGAGGCGTTGCTTCGGGCATTTGATGCCAGCGGCAAGACACTGGCGGAATTTGCAGAGATGTACGGTCTGGACCGAGCGGCCCATGCCGACCTGCTGGCGCTGGACAGCAAGCGCCAGGCGTCAACAGCCCAACCCGAGCCCCAAGCTCAGTGAGGCGTTGACATGGGCAGGTGACGAATGTCGTCTTCCCGTGGCACCAAAATCCACATCAGCAGGTAAACGAGCAGTCCGGTTCCACCCAGCAACAACAGCAGGGTGAAAGCCAGGCGCCACAGCCAGGCATCCATGCCGCTGAAAACGGCCAGCCCACCGCAGACGCCGCCCAACCAGGCATCGCTGCGGGAGCGGCGCAGGCCGTTGAGCGCCGATATTTTGGACAAGGGAGCCTCTGGCGAAGGCTGAAGCAGCCGCGCCTTGGCCTGCGCAAACTCGGTCTCGGTCAGGATGCCGCGGGCACGCATGTGTTCAAGTTCGGTGAGTTCTTCTGCGAGTGTCATGTTGGACTCCTTCAAAAATGGTTGGACCGCTGCAATCCGGGTTGGTTCAGCCTGTCTGATGAACACAAGCTTACATGAGGTGTCCACATGAGGCCAGCACCATGTGACGGACTGCAACCAGGCTTGACGGGCGGCAAGAAGCACCGGGCTGCCTGCCCGCTGCGCTCAAGGCGTGCCGATAAAAAGATAAGCATTGACCGGCCCGCTGCTGGAGCGACCGACCCCGACATACGCCGGGCCAAACGGGGTCTCGCCCCGCACGTAAATCAGCCCCGAATTCAGCACGCCAACGCGTTTGGGCTCCGACAGCGGAGTCCCCACCCGGCCAGCCTCCAGCGCCACACCCAGCCGCAAGTCGCCCCGCAAGCCCAAGGGCATGCGTGCAAAAAGTCGCTCGGCACGAATGTGCCCGTAACTCACCTTGTCACCAGAGAGTTGATCGTTGGCAAAACCTGACAGGTTCAGAAAACCGCCCAACCGGGCCACCTCCTGCAAGGGCAAATCACCCCGAACCGATCCAGCGTAAGTCGCCCGCGCACCCAACACCCAGTTTGCCAACGGATAGCTGCCATCCAATGCCACGGTCATGCGGCTGTAGTCACGGTTGGCGGACTCAAACCAGGTGGCCCTGGCCGACCAGCCCTGGGTGGCAATAAAAAGCTTGTTTTTTTGATCCAGCTCCAGCGAAAGCAGCGCGCCGCTGATGCGCAAGGTGTCCACGGGCAGCAGGGGAAGTCCGGTTTCAATCTTGACCTTTTGGCGCTCTTCACGCCAGCCCAGGCGCAACTGCCCGGCCAGGCCAAGATTGACACCCGCCGACACATCAAGCCGGGCCAGGTTGTTTCTGTAGTCAGAAATCCGCAGATCGTTGCTGTACAGCGCCAGGTTCTCCCGGCGCGCGATGGTGACTGCGTCCACAAAATAGCGCTGTGCTGAATCCAGGGGCTGGTAAAACTCGGCCCCTACCCCGGTGTTGGTGCCCAATTCGCTGGAGAGCAACAACTCGCCGCCCAATGAGTTCAGCCAGGTTCTTTGGTAGGCGGCCCGCAGGCTGAAGGCCGACCGCCCGGTCAGGGTTGAGTTGAGGTTCACGCCCAGGCGCAAATAGTCAGGCCCCCAGAATTTCTCAACCGGCATGATCCGCAGCACAGTACGGTCTTGCTCGCGGGTCAGGGTGTAGTCCACCCGCTCGTAGTAACCATCGCCATAGACTCGCAGCAAATCGCGGTTGAGCCGGGTGACATTCAAGGGCTCGCCCAGCTTTTGCTCCACATAGCGCGCCACGGTCTGGGCGTTCACGTTGCGCAAACCCACAATGTCGATGGCGTCAACCGTGGGCGCAGGCTGGGCGAGCATCAGGCTGCGCTGGCGCCAGGCGGCATAGGTTGCAGCGTCCACAGACAGGGCTTGCAAGGCCGTAGCGGCCTGCGCGGCCACGCGCCCCCGATCGGCCGCCTCGCCGCTGCGGTCAAAGTCCACCGACGACAGGCCCTGCAAGTCGGGCTTGATGTAGATGTCATGGGGCGTGAGCAGCGCCAGCGACTGGGTCACGTTTTGCTCGGTGAGGATGGACACCATTTGTGCCGAAACACTCAGTAAGCCACTGATATCACTCGCCTTGAGCAGGGGCGAGCCCACATTGACCGCAATCACCACCTCGGCGCCGCACCGTTCACGCACTTCCCTCACGGGCAGGTTA
>CAZBKX010000635.1:0-5275 GCA_964492535.1 uncultured Rhodoferax sp.
AGGTCGAGCACGATGAGGACCACTGGGTGGGCCACGACCGGCGCAAGAACGTGGACCACGACGAGACCACCGTCATCGGCAACGACCGCACCGAGACCGTCATGCACGACGAGACCATCACCGTGCACAACAACAGAGTCGAGCGGGTGGATGTGAACGAGAAGATCAGCATTGGCGACAACCGCACGGAAGACGTGGGGCTAAACGAGACCATTGCGATTGGCAAGAACCGCACCGAGACGGTGGGGGACAACGAAAGCGTGACGGTAGGCAAGAACCAGACCTTCACCATTGGTGACAACCGGACCAAGAGTGTCGGCAAGAACGAAAGCGACTCCATCGGCAAGAACTGGAGCATCAGCGTGGCCAAGATGAAGACCGAGACCGTCGGCATCGGCGCCATGCAAAACATCGGCATCTTCCGAATGGTCAACATCGGTGCGGCCTACAACTTGAACGTGGGCGCAGTGATGATGACCAATGTGGGCATGATACGCATGGATACGGTGGGGATGAACTGGAGCCGCAATGCGGGTATCAACGAATCCCTGACCGTGGGCGCCAACCAAACGACTACCGCCGGCCAGAATATTGCCCACACGGCGGGTCAAGACATTGCGCTGGCCGCTGGCGCCAACAGCACCAGCACGGCTGGCGCCAACCTGAGCATGATGGCGGGCGCAGCCCTGAGCGCGGACGGCGCCACCGTGGCGGTCACCGCAGCGAACAGCCTTACCTTGACCTGCGGCGGCAGCACCATCGTCATGACTCCAGGCTCCATCGAGATCAAGTCGCCCGTGGTGTTGATCAATCCCTAGCGGGGGCCTGGTA
Organism: uncultured Rhodoferax sp.; assembly: GCA_964492535.1. Taxonomy (GTDB): domain Bacteria; phylum Pseudomonadota; class Gammaproteobacteria; order Burkholderiales; family Burkholderiaceae_C; genus Rhodoferax. Next base: position 832 of record CAZBKX010000635.1, read on the forward strand.
CCCCGTTCGTCTTAGCATCACCCCAACAAAGAACCCGTAACACATGGCCAAACCCGCAGCGCGCAAGGGCGACGACGTCGCGCACAAGAAGGGCGCTGGCGCCATTCTTGATGGCAGCGCCAACGTCCTGATCAACAGCAAACCGGCAGCACGCCAGGGCGACCCGGTACAGCACAACAAGGGCGTGGAGCCCATTACCCAGGGCTCCTCCTGCGTATCGATCAACAGCAAGGCGGCCTCGCGCGTCACCGACAAAGTGGGGTGCGGCGGCCCCATTGCCTTGGGCAGCGCCAACGTGCTCATTGGCGATGGTGGGGCAGTGGCCTGTTCTGCTTGCCCGGGCGGCGTGACCGTGGGCAGCCCGATCAACCCTTTGTTGGGCGCCAAAGTGCTCGCTGGCACTGACGATCTCGACTTCGCCCTGCCTGGCGCCCTGAGCCTGATCTGGCAGCGCCACTACAGCAGCTACTTGGGCCCTGCCGGTGCTGAAGCGGGTATCTTGGGGCTGGGCTGGCGCCTGCCCTTTGAGATGCACCTGAAGTTGTCCGAGGAAAAAACCGAACTCTTTGACACCAAAAACCGCGTCATCACCTTTGAAGCCCTATTGCCCGGTGCCCAGGAGCATTCGGTGGCTGAGGGTTTCTGGCTGCTGCGCGGCGGGCGCACTGCCCCGGTGGCCACACCGCCAGCCCTGCCCGAGGGCCTTACGCTGGACCAACTGCACCCGGCCACCCGCGCGCACTATTGCCCCCAGCCCTGGCAGGACGAGCCGCGCTGGGCGCACATCCCCACCGAATGGCGCGAAGACCCCCATTGCTGCCTGGCCGCCACCGCCGAGCGAAACGTCTGGGTGTTTGCCTGCCTGGAGCCGGACAACGCCGCCAGTGCCTGGCTGTTGGTGGCCCAATCAGACGTATTTGGCCGCAGCCAGCGCTTTGAGCGTGCCATCACGCCCGAGAGCAGAAACCTGCGCCAAGGGCTGTTTGGCAGCGGCCCGGCTCAGCCTGGCCCGGAGCTGCCACTGGGCCAACTCACCGCCATCGTTGACGGCCTGGGCCGCCGGTTCGGTTTGCATTACACCCAAAAAAGACTGCTGCCAACGGACACTGCTCCCGGCGATACCGGCCTGCGCCTGCAAGCTGTCAACGCCCAAGACCCCAGCAGCCCTGAGCTTCAGCAGGCACTCAACGGCAAACCCCTGGTGCGTTACCACTACAGCGCAGCCGGTGACCTCATCAAAGTGGAAGACCGCCATGGCCGCGCCATGCGTGAGTTCACCTACGAAGTGGCCAAGCAGCACCACCGCATGACCAGCCACCGCGTGCTCGGTGGGCCAGTGGCCAGCTACAGCTACGAAGAACAACCCGCCCCCGGCAAAGCCTACTGCCGCGTCATCTGGCAGCGCAACGAAGGTGGGCTCGATTACCACTTTGACTACCAGGCCGGGCAAACCGTCGTCACCGACAGCCTGGGGCGCAAAACCATGTACGCCTTCAAAGGCGAAGGCGGCAAGCAGCGCCTGTCCAGGCTCACCGATGCCATGGGCGGCGTGACCCACTACGAGCACAACCTGTATGGCCAGCTCATGCAAGAGACCGACCCCTTGGGCCGGGTAACCCAATACCGGCGCGATACCCAAGGTCGCCTCAATGCCCTTGTGCTGCCAGACCGCAGCCAAACGCGCAGCCAATGGCATGACACCCTCAACACCTTGAGCAGCGTGCAAGGCCCCGATGGGTTGACCACCACCTTCACGCACGACGCGTATGGCCGTCTGTTGCAAAGCAAAGTGGACGATGGCAGCGTGCAGGGCAACATCACTCAGAACCACTATGGCGATCGCGCATCCAGCGCGCAAGCCAGATTGATGGCGGACTACCCCGTTCGGATCACCGACCCCAAAGGCGGCACAAAGGCCCTGCACTGGAGCCCCACCGGAAAGCTCCTGCGTTACACCGATTGCTCCCAACAAAGCACCGAGTATGTCTACGACGTGTGGGGCGAGCTGGTGCAAGTCACCAACGCCCTGGGCGAGAGGGCCAGTTATCACCGCAATGCCCTGGGTCAACTCGTCACCACCACTTACCCCGACAAGACCCAGGTTCATTATCACTACGACGCGCATGGGCAGGTCAGCCAAGTGGTCGATGCCGCTGGGCAAAGCAGCCGCTACGAACGCGACCGCCATGGCCGGGTGCTCACATCCAGCCAAGGAGGCCAGCAGTTGGCCTTTCAATACGACGCCGCCGGGCGGCTGACGAAACTGACCAACGAAAACGGTGCCCACACCCACTTTACCTACGACGCGCTGGACCGCTTGATTGAAGAAGTGGGCTTTGATGGCCGCAGGCAGTGCTTTCAATATGACGGCGCCGGGCAGCTCACCGCAAGCAGCGACCAAGGGCCAGAACGCGGGACACACCAAAGCGCGGGGCAACTCTCAGCCCCGCTCATCACGCGCTATGAATATGACTTGGCGGGACGCATCACACAGCGCTATATTCCAGCCATGATGAAGAACGGCGAACAGCAGCAACCCCTTTTCCCCGAGCAAACCCACCACTTCATCTACGACAAATCAGGCCGCCTGATCGAGGCCCGCTGCAACAAAACCAGCGTCAAGTTCAAGCGTGACGCCCTGGGCCGCTTGACGCAAGAAAACCTCACCCACGAAGACACGAACCCCTACACCGCACCCATCGCGACACAGAACGCCGCGCAGTTCAACCACCAGATCATCCACAGCTACGATGCCCTCGGGGTGCGCGAAGCCAGCCGCCTGCCCCATGTGGGCGAGATCAGCTATCTGCACTACGGCAGCGGGCATCTGCACCAAGTGGCGCACAACAAAACAGCCCTGGTGGACTTTGAGCGTGATGCGCTGCACCGCGAGACGCTGCGGCGTTTGAGTGGCCTGCAGCCTGCGGGCGGTCAAACCCAAGGCCCAAACCATCAAGACGACACCAGCATCACCCTGCACCGCAGCTTTGACCCCATGGGCCGCTTGCTGCGCATGGCCAGCCACAGCGTTGCCGAGGTGATGGGGCGTAGCCGTGCCCACCCGATCAACACCTTGGGGCCCTTGGCTGGTGGCCCAGCGTCAAGCGGCCCCAGCATCACTGCCCTGAGCCGCGACTACCAATACGACCCCTTGGGCCAGCTCATCGCCGTCGGGCAAAACACCCAGCAGTTCTTGGGCCTGAACACACCCAAGCCCAAAACCACGCGCTATCAATACGACGCCGCCCACCGCCTGGTGGCCGCGCAGTACACCGACGGGCAAATACAAACCTGGCAGTTTGACCCCGCAGGCAACCGCTTACCCGAAGCACCACCGGCAGCACCCGCCACGGCCTACTACAGCCCCAGCGGCAACGGCACCAACGGCGACACATGGCTGACACGCACCGCCCCGGCCACGCCAGCAGCAGCCCAACACCGCTACTGGCCCGACAACCGCATCCACCAAGCCACCAGCGAAGTCAACGGCCAAAAGCAAACCCAAGCCATCGAATACGACGCCTGGGGCAACATCAGGCGCATACACACCACCAGCGGCCCCAGCAAAGGCCAAACCCTGGACTTGCTGTATGACGGACTGCACCAATTGCGGGCCAGTCAGCTGTTTGAGCCTGATGCGATGCTCCCCGGTGCATCAACCATGGCGAATCCGTTGCAGGGTGACCAACAAGGCGCGGGCAAAACCACCACGACGTTCTACGATTACGACCCCATGGGGCGACGCATCAGCAAGACGGTGGTGGATCAAACACCGGGGCGAGCACGCACGATCAAAGCGCGAAGCTGGTTCGGGTGGGACGGGGATCGGCTGGTGACGACAGAGGCAGACACGGCCACCGGGCGCAAAGCCATCTCAACCGTCTACGAGCCGCAAAGCTTTGTGCCGCTGCTGCGGTTTGAAATTGACGTGAGCAACAAGGCAAAGGCCCAACCATCCGGGCCCGAGGTGCTGCACTACCACTGCAACCATATCGGCACGCCCGAGGCGCTGATTGACCGAAGTGGGCAGATCGTGTGGCAGGCGGAGTTTGATCCTTGGGGGAGTCTGCGATCTGAGTTCAACCCGCACCAATTACACCAGCCTATTCGGATGCAGGGGCAGCAGCTCGATGTTGAAACCGGGTTACATTACAACCGCTATAGATATTACAAGCCTAATCATGGGCGATATACGACCAAAGATCCAATTGGACTTAAAGGTGGAGTTAATAGCTATACCTACGTACTCGGCAATCCTGTGGCTTATATAGACCCATTCGGACTTGACCCTTGGTTTAATGGACCTTGGCCGAGTCCAGAAGATAAATGGATGCCAGAATCACGAGAGGAAACAATGCGTCGTATTTGTTTTTACGGAAAAAATCGGGATGGATTAGTTCCGCGTGGTGAATTTCCGCATGACCTAAATCAACGGAATGCCGAG
>CAZBKX010000636.1:0-4409 GCA_964492535.1 uncultured Rhodoferax sp.
ACAGCACGTGACTTGGTGTCGCCGTCGTCGGGGGTGCGGTACACCACCACGGCGCCGCAATCCTTGCAATGTTTGATCGGGTTTCTAAACATGCTTGCAGTGTAAAGCGGCTGTCACGCTACCCGCAGATGAAGGGTCTCCAGACCCGTCACCCCGCCCACCAAGGAATCGCCTGTCCCAACAGCCGCTACGCCTTCTGGCGTGCCGGTGTAGATCAGGTCACCGGGCTGCAATTCCCAAGCTGCTGACAGGTGTTCTATTGTCTCGGCAATATTCCAGATGAGTTTGGAGACGTTGCTGCGTTGGCGTTCCTGGCCGTTGACTTGCAGTGAAATCTCCGCTTGGTCAACCGCTCCCACTGCGCTCGCCGGGGTGATCGGGCCAATGGGGGCCGACTGGTCAAACGCTTTGCCGATGCACCAGGGGCGTCCCTGTTTTTTCATGTCGTTTTGCAGGTCGCGCCGGGTCATGTCCAAACCCACAGCGTAGCCAAAGATATGCTTGTGGGCTTGCGCGGCCTTGATGTTCTTGCCGCCGGTGCCAATCGCCACAACCAACTCAATCTCATGGTGCAGATTCTGGGTGAGGCTCGGGTAGGGCATGACACCGATTTCACCGGCGTCTACCACCACCAGGGCATCGGTGGGTTTTAAAAAGAAGAAAGGGGGTTCGCGGCCCGTGAAGCCCATTTCCTTCGCGTGCTCCTCATAGTTGCGCCCCACGCAATAAACACGGTGCACCGGAAAGCGCAGAGACGAGCCCACGACGGGCAGAGACACAACAGGCGCTGGATCAAAGGTGTAGCTCATGGTGTTTTAGTTCAAGGTGAAATGGCTCAAGCCGACTTGGCCACCAGTTCAAAGTGCTCCACTGTCGGGGGGCCCGCAAAAAACGGCCCCACGATCGCACGCCATTGGGCGAAGGCGGGGGACGCCCGAAAACCAACCGTATGGTCTTCCAGGGTATCCCAGAAAATTTGCAGAATATAGCGCTCCGTGCTCTCCATGCCGCGATTCACCTTGTAGCCCTGAAACCCCTTGGCTTGGTGAATGACGGTCTGCAGACCGCGCTGGATGGCTTCTTCAAAAGCGGCATTCTGTCCAGAATGGATGCGGATATCGGCGAGTTCGAGAATCATGAAAAGGCTCCGGGGTGATGTTGGTTGTTTGCGGTGAGCTAGTCTACCGCTTGGGAGGTGACTTGCCGTGCGGTATGCTGGTGCCCATGCAAACCGAAAACTTCATCCCGGGCAAAGACGCCTCTCTCGAATCTACAATTAAAACCCTGCAAGGCAAGCTACAAAAGCTGGGGTTTCACATTGAGGAACGGAGTTGGCTTAACCCGGTGGATGGCATCTGGTCGGTGCATATCCGGGATCGCGATTGCCCGCTGTTGTTCACCAATGGCAAGGGCGCAACCCGCCTGGCTTGTCTGGCCAGTGCCTTGGGCGAGTTTTTTGAGCGCCTGTCGACCAACTATTTCTGGACGCACTATTACCTCGGACCCAAGGTAGCTGATCGTCACCATGTCCACTACCCGCAAGAGCGCTGGTTTGAGGTGAGCCCCGACAACGCTTGGCCCACAGGGCTGCTCACGCCGGGTTTGCAAAAGTTTTACAACCCTCAGGGCAGCATCGACGCCAGCAGTTTGGTGGAGTTCAATTCCGGCAACGCCGAGCGTGGTATCTGCGCCATCCCGTACGTGCGCCAGCGCGACGGTGTGACCACTTATTTCCCGGTCAACATCATTGGCAATCTGTATGTCAGCAACGGCATGTCGGCGGGTAACACTCCCGCCGAAGCTCGTACACAGGCGCTGTCGGAAATTTTTGAGCGCAGCATCAAGGCCCGCATCATCAGCGAGGGCATTTGCCTGCCGGATGTACCCGAGGCCGTGATTGCCCGCTACCCGCGCATAGCCGCCGGCATCAAGGCGCTACGCGATGCGGGATTTGGCATTTTGGTCAAAGACGCTTCATTGGGTGGCCAGTACCCGGTGATGAATGTCACACTCCTGCATCCCGAAGACCAAGGCTGCTTTGCCAGCTTTGGCGCGCACCCCCGGTTTGAGATTGCGCTGGAGCGGGCCCTGACCGAATTGCTTCAGGGCCGTGCGCTGGACTCTTTGGGTGGTTTTCCTGCACCCGGGTTTGATCTTGAAGAAGCGGCCAGCTCCACCAACATCGAGATTCATTTTGTCGACTCCAGCGGTGTGATCCACTGGAAATTTTTGGGGGATGTGCCCGACTACACGTTTTGTGACTGGAATTTTTCCAGCACCACCGAAGAAGACTACGAGTGGGTTGTGGACCGCATGCACAAGGACAAGCGCGACATTTATGTCGCTGACTTCACCCATCTCGGTGTGTACGCCTGCCGTATTTTGGTGCCCGGCATGTCCGAGATCTACCCGGTGGAAGATCTGGAATTTGAGAATAACAGCATCGGCAATAACATCCGCGAGGCGATTTTGCATTTGTCGGATCTCGACGACGAGGAGTGCGCCGATCTGCTGGAGACCCTGAACGAGTCAGCGCTGGCCGACCAGCGTCCCGTGGCCGCCGTGATTGGCATGGCGGCCGATGCGGGCTCGTTCTGGAGCGACCTGCGCGTCGGAGAGCTCAAAACGTTGCTGGCCCTGGCAGTAGGCGACGAAGCCGCCACGTTGGAGGGCTGTGACTGGATAAGGCATTTTGCACAAGCCAACCCACAGCGCCGCCAGGTGTATGCCTGCATTGAGAGCCTGATCAACCTCGCCGACATGGGCGACACCGGGCCTTACCTGGACGCCTTGCGCCAGTTGTATGGCGCGGGCGCCGTGGCGCAGGCCCATGCGCTCATCATGCAGACGGACCGTTTCATGGGCTTGTCGGCACCGAGCCTGATGCTCCATGGCTGCGAAATGCACCAAAAATTGCTGCAGGCCTATGACAAAGTGCACGTGCGCTCCGCCAACCTGTAGGCGCCCGGTCCGAATGCACCCCGACTGGCTCATTCCCCAGTGGCCCGCCCCTCAGGGCGTGCAGGCTGTGTGCACCACGCGCGCCGGTGGGCAGTCTTGCGTTCCCTATGACAGCCTCAATCTCGGTGACCATGTGGGTGACAACTCAGTAGATGTTGCTGCAAACCGCGCCAAACTCGCGCAGGCGTTGGGCGCAAAACCAGTATTTTTATCGCAAGTGCATGGCACGCAGGTGCACCGGCTGGGGGCCGATAGCACGCATGGCACGCCCGCCGATGCCTGCATGACAGACCAGTCCGCTCTGGTTTGCACCATCATGGTGGCTGACTGCCTGCCGGTGCTGTTCACCAATGCGAGCGGCAGCCATGTCGGGGCAGCGCACGCGGGTTGGCGCAGTCTGGCCGGGGAAGGAGGGCGTGGTGTGTTGGAGGTGATTTTAGAGAATTTTGAGGCTCTAGCCGGCGTATCTAAAAGGTTTAATGCTTCTGAAATAATAGCGTGGCTTGGCCCGTGTATCGGCCCCGATGCGTTTGAAGTGGGTGAGGAGGTTCGTGCCGCCTTTTTGGGGACGGACCCTGAAGCGGATCATTTCTTCCGGCCAGTTGTCGTCCCAGCGCTGTCGGTCCCCAAATGGCTGGCCGATTTGCCAGGCTTGGCCCGTCTGCGTTTGGCCGCGTTGGGGGTTGACCGCGTTTACGGCAACGACGGCCAGCCTGCCTGGTGCACGGTCAGCAACCCGTCACGGTTTTTCTCCCACCGGCGGGACCGCGTCAGTGGCCGTCTCGCTGCTTGTATCTGGCGCAGTTGAATGGGCTGCCGCCAACTCCGCCGCCTCACGTGCCCTGATGGCCCGTCGCCGCACAGGCGCCCCCATCAGATACATGACCAGTCCGATGGGCGCCAGGCCATACAACACAAACGTGATGACTGCCCCCAACACCGTGCCGTTGGAGTGGGTGGCTTCTGCCACTGCCATCATCAGGGCAACATACAACCAGGCGATGGGCACAATGTACATGGGGACGTAGATTCTTTGAAAGATTGAAAAAATGTCAGTTTTTCGAAGGGCGCCGCCTGAGATACTTCATGCTTAACCGATTGACCCTCCCAATATACAAGTAACGACAACGAGAACACAACATGACACCGGATTCCCCTGAATTTTGGACGCAATCGGCGCAAGAGCTTCAAAACAACCTGAAGGAGGGTTGGGCCAAGGCCTTTCAGTCGTTTCAGAACATGGACCTGGGTGCCTCGGGCGCCGCACTGACTGCCCCCACCGCAGCAACCCCCAAAATCAGCTTTGCGCCCGAAAAGCTGCAAGAGCTGCAGCAGCAATACCTCAAGGAGGCCGCTGGCCTGTGGTCGCAAGGCGTGGGCAAAGCCGATGACAAGCGTTTTTCGGCCGAAGCCTGGAGTGCCAACCCTCTGGCTGCTTTCTCGGCGGC
>CAZBKX010000637.1:0-1648 GCA_964492535.1 uncultured Rhodoferax sp.
AGTCCGGTATCGGATATGGCGTGCGCCGAAAGCGGACAAAGCGCTCGAAAAGGGTTGATTGCTGGTCAGGAGCCTCGCCCGCTGCCCTCAGGGGGCTATAGGGGTTGAGCCTTTATAAAACGGCTTGAAAAATCATGAGCCCAACCAGCCCCGCAGCGCCAATCGACATCATGGTCAAGCCTCTTGCCTTTTCACACCTTGACGCTGAGATGCCGCCAACCACCAGCACCCAGAACGGAAGCAGAATTGACAAAACACTGTTGCCAGTTGTGGCTCGAAGATAGCTGCACCTTCTAAGTCGGCACTTGGAGCCACCACTACATGCACCACAGCACCGATGCCTTGACCCAGCAAGGCGGAGCAGGCTCAAAACATGCGGCCCACACGCCGCTACACAGCGCCCGCAACCGGTGTAGCGGGCGGCGTTAATGGTCGGTGGGGCTTGGCTGGCATGCGGATTGCTTTTTTACTACAAATAGCATAGCTTCTTATGCTTGCTCCATAGGGGCTGGAGCCTGATATGACCATAAATAGCCAAACTTGACCATACCCCGTGCGCGCGCCTTTTTTGCTTGCGGCCGCTGTCGCATGGTGGGTCTGTGGAATTACAGAATTTTACATTTGGCCTATCATATGTGTGAAGTGCACATTTTATAATTCGACCCAGAAACACCATGAACCCGCCTGCCAACTCTTCCAACCCGTCCGCTCCCGGCGATGCCGTACAGCCCTTGCTGGCAGCGCTGGACGCCCTGCTGGAGCCTCTGGCGCAGCTGTGCGTGGGAAAGGGTGTGCCGATCCAGGCCGTGGAGGAGCAACTGCGCCGAGCCTTTGTGGCGGCAGCCCGCGAGACCTGTGAGGGTGCCAATCCGCAAAGGCTGAACAGCCGCATTAGCGCGCTTACCGGTCTGACGCGGCGCGAAGTAACACGCATCGAAGCGCTGGCCGAGCCTGCCCGCCCGGCTACCCGCAGTGCACTAACTGAGCTGTTTACCCGCTGGATGACGCTGCCGCCCTACTGCGGGGCCGATGGCGCCATCGAACTGCCCCGGCAGGGCGATGAGCCGAGTTTTGACTCCCTGGCGTCATCGGTCACGCGCGACGTGCATCCCCGGTCGCTGCTGGACGCGCTGTGCCGCCTGGGCTTGGCCGAACAGGACCCGACCCGCGACACGGTACGGCTGAGCGCCAAGGCCTTCGTTCCGCGAAACCAGTGGGCGCAGATGGTCGGCTTCCTGGGCGACAACGTGGGCGACCACCTGCGCGCGGCTGTGGTCAACGTCTTGGGCCAGGGGAACGAGCACTTCGAGCAGTCTCTGTACGCCGACGAGCTCTCTAACGAGTCCCTGCAGATTGCGCAGCAGATCGTTTCGAATCAGTGGAAACAGCTGATGACCCAGGTCGCACCACAGCTCGAAGGTCTGATGCGCGCCGATGCGCTGGCAAACCGTCCGCAGGACCAGTGCCTGCGCCTGGGCCTTTATTCGTGGATGCAGGCGATGCCGCCGCAGCCGCAGACAACACATTACGAAGCACCCCCCAAGGGAGAATGAGATGAAACACCGCAACACCCCTTCACCCAACCGGCGCCAGACCCTTCTCGCCCTCATCGGCACCGCGTTGTTGCCCGCCTGCGGTGGCGGCGGCT
>CAZBKX010000638.1:0-1818 GCA_964492535.1 uncultured Rhodoferax sp.
CTCTTTCATCTAATTGCCAAGCCTTTGTAAAGAACAATCAGAAAAAAAGAGAATCAATTTTTTTTCAAAAAAACGGCTCCGAGCAACCGATTGCCTAAGGATTTACAGCCATGGAAAATAAAAGGAGCCACAGCGCACCGAACTATGTGGAGCGGCTCAGAATCGAGGAGGGGGAAGGAAACTCCACCATTCTGAGCATTCAACTGGAAAACGGAAATATCCACAAGATCTCCTTAAGGGAAAAATGGGAGCTATCTCAAAAAGTACCAATCGATGATCGGGCTGCCGCACAGTTGTGGAATCTGGCCGCACGCCATCTGCCGTTTATGAGATTTGAAGCTCTTGCGGAAAGTGGGAGTTTTTTTGAGGAATTGATTCGTCAGTTCCGCATAAGGTTGCAGTGGATGACGTCTTTTTTAGAGCTTCTTTCAGAGGACGCTCGCATTGCTGGTGCGATCACCTGGGAGGATTCCGACGGGTCAAGCGCCTACCCACAGTGGTCTCAGGCGAGAAAAGACGAACTGTTGCATGCCTTTAATCTGGCGTGTACGGGCCATTCGGTGGGGCTTGCCGACCCTCCGGCCAATATGTGGGCGCTCGAAGACGCTGACTACCCACAGACGACGATTTCGGCGCAGGACGCATGGCCTCTTTTTCTTGCCTATGTGTCTCAAAGTCTGCGTGTCGAGGTCTGCGGCCTGACATACTGGTCGATACGCGACTACCCGGGCGACTGGCTGGAGATGCTTTTAAGCGGGAAATCCCTTTTTTCCCTGGACCGGCGCAACAATGGTTATTTTATCGACGATTCAAAGACCGGATTCGTTTTGCCGTCGCCCCCCCAGCCCATCTATCGCTTTCTTTCGGAAAACGGGATGATCGGCGCCAAAGCCTTTTCGACAATCGGTCGCAGCCTGGAGTGGTGTCGCCAACACTTGGTTCATTTTCGTGGAGGATTTCAGGCCCTAAACATGCAGGACCAGTGGCAGTATCGGGGCTGGCCACCGGTATCGAGGATGCTTGAAGGGACACCGCACGCCGGGGTGGAGAACATCCTCAGCAACCGGACGGCTGGCTGCCACGGGACTACAGGGTTTCTGCGCTGCCTCCTGCGGACAGTGAATATCCCGGTCGAGTACACCCAGGTTATTTGTGATGCTGTCGTGCACGCCGTTCCAGCCTTCGTCACAGAGAACAGGTATTTGTCACACGGCGACGACCCCTACAATCAGGCCGCGCGTTGCACACCCCCATACGGCGCCTGGGAACTGTTGATTAATCAGCAAACCTTCGAATCCTGGTTCGGAAGCAGTGTTGAGCCTCAGGACCGTCGAAAAAACATAGGCCGACGGGTCGTCGAACTTGCCCTGAAGTATCTGCCGGATAATCTCCTGCGCCTCTACTGCAACGACCAGGTGCTGGGGATTAACCACGAAAACAGCTCCGTCTTACACTTTTTTGAACCGCATTTTACGCAGGAGCAATTGGACGAGCAGCGCTTGTGGGAGCGGCTCCAGGAAAAGGTTGATTCATTCGGAGGCTGTGGGAGGATTCCTTAGCTGTTTACAGAAAGTTTGTGCAATTTAAAAGTAGCGATAATTTCGCCGTCTTCAGACACTCTATCCTTGGCAATTTCAATAATAAAAGATCAAGAACCACCACATTTTATTTGGAAGGCCAGGATGGGCGACGAATCCAAGCTGGAAGAAATAAAGGACTATTTCAAGTTTTGGTCTTATAAGGGTGGGGAATGGCGCATCCGGAATTTCGAAAATATCGTGGATGATCTGATCGATGAAATCAAGCACAAGATAAATG
>CAZBKX010000639.1:0-1751 GCA_964492535.1 uncultured Rhodoferax sp.
ACTGCGGCGCCCATCTGGGCCACGTGTTTAAAGACGGGCCACCGCCCACCGGCTTGCGCTACTGCATGAACTCGGCCTCACTAAACTTCACGCCACAATGAAAATACTGATCGACTTTTTCCCCATCCTGCTCTTTTTTGGCGCTTTCAAGCTTTACGACATCTACGTCGGCACCAGCGTGCTGATGGCCGCCACCGTGGTTCAGATGGGCATCATTTACATGATCGACCGCAAACTCACCGCCATGCACAAGATCACTCTGGTGCTGGTCCTGGCCTTTGGCACCTTGACCCTGGTGCTGCAAGATGACCGCTTTATCAAATGGAAGCCCACCGTGCTTTACACGTGTATGGCCATCGGCTTGGCTGTGGCCGTGTGGGTCATGAAGAAGAATTTTCTCAAGATGCTGCTGGGCAGCCAGCTGGAGCTGCCAGACCCGGTGTGGATGCGGCTCAATGTGGTGTGGATTGCTTATTGCATCTTCATGGCCCTCATCAACGCCTATGTGGCGGCGTACTACAGCACTGAAGCCTGGGTTGACTTCAAACTCTGGGGTTACGCGTTCCCGCTGGTTTTTATCGTGGGCCAGGGCTTCTACATCTCCCGCTATATTTCTGACGACAAACCCAAGGCCTGAACTCCATGCTTGCTACTTTGCCCCATACCGCCGACCAGCTTGACCAGCGCCTGCGCGAGACGCTGCAACCGGTCACGCTGGAAGTCATCGATGAGAGCTATCAGCACGGCGGACATGCCGGCGCCAACGGCACGGGTTTTGGTACCCATTTCCGGGTGCGAATCACTTCACACTTATTTACGGATAAGTCCCCCGTGATGCGACATCGCCTTGTGTATGATGCCGTGCAAGATTTCATGGACCAGGGCTTGCATGCCTTGGCGATTGAAGCCAGCCCACCAAAGGCTTAATTTTTTACTTAGAACTTCGTTAATTTAGGGATCCCGAATGAAAATGAAATTGATGACAGCCATTGCCACAGCGGCGATGCTGGCTACCCTGGCTCCTTTGGCAGCAGCACAAAACATTGCCATCGTCAACGGCAAGGCCGTGCCTTCGGCTCGTGTAGAGGCGTTGGCGCAACAAATCGCCCGCTCGGGCCGCCCGGTGACCCCTGAAATGCAGGGCCAGCTGCGAGATGAAGTCATTGCCCGCGAAATCTTCATCCAGGAAGCCCAAAAACAGGGTCTTGACACCACCGACGATTTCAAAACCCAGATGGAACTGGCCCGCCAGACCATTTTGATTCGTGAGCTGTTCACCAATTACCAAAAAGCCAACCCCATCACCGATGCGGACCTGAAGGCCGAATACGACAGATTCGCAGCAGCCAATGGCGGCAAGGAATACCGCGCCCGTCACATCCTGCTGGAAAAAGAAGACGAAGCCAAAGCCATCATTGCCCAACTGAAAAAAGGCGGCAAGTTTGATGAAATCGCCAAGAAATCAAGCAAAGACCCCGGTTCTGGTGCCAAGGGCGGCGATCTTGACTGGGCTAGCGCTGGCAACTTTGTGGCCGAGTTTTCTGACGCCATGACCAAGCTGGCCAAAGGCAAGATGACCGACACACCGGTTAAAACCCAGTTTGGTTATCACATCATCCGCTTGGATGACGTGCGCGATGCGCAGTTGCCCAAGTTTGAAGACGTCAAGCCGCAGATTGCCCAGCAATTGCAGCAGCAAAAAATGACCAAGTACCAGGACGACCTGCGCGCCAAGGCCAAGGTCGAGTAAG
>CAZBKX010000640.1:0-8144 GCA_964492535.1 uncultured Rhodoferax sp.
CGGCACAGGCGTAGCAGGTGCAGGTCACGTCCAGCGGCTGCTCGTCGAGCTTGTGGCGGGCGTTGCGGATTTTCAGGTCCCCAAAACGGGTGAAGAACGTGCCGTTACGCGCGTTGCGAGTGGGCATGACGCAGTCAAACATGTCTACGCCCTCACTCACACCTTGCACCAGATCTTCCGGCGTGCCCACGCCCATCAGGTAACGGGGTTTGTGCGCGGGCAACTGGTGCGGGGTGTGCGCCATGATCCGCAGCATTTCGTCTTTCGGCTCGCCCACGCTCACGCCGCCCACGGCATAGCCGGGGAAATCCATCTCCACGAGCTGCTCCAGCGACTCCTGGCGCAGGTGCTCGAACATGCCGCCCTGCACGATGCCGAACAGCGCGTTGGGGTTTTCGAGTTTGGTGAATTCAGTCTTGCAGCGCTTGGCCCAGCGCAGGCTAAGTTCCATGGAGCTGCGCGCCTCGGCCTCGGTGGTGAGCTGGCCCTTGGTCTTGGGCTCGACCGAGATGTACGGTGTGCATTCGTCAAACTGCATCACGATGTCGCTGTTGAGTGTGGTCTGGATTTGCATCGAGATCTCGGGTGTCAGGAACAGCTTGTCGCCGTTCACGGGGCTGGAGAACTTGACGCCTTCTTCGGTGATCTTGCGCATTTCGCCCAGGCTCCAGACCTGAAAACCGCCCGAGTCGGTGAGGATGGGCTTGTCCCATTTTTCAAACTGGTGCAGGCCGCCAAATTTGTCCATCACATCCAGTCCCGGGCGCATCCATAGGTGGAAGGTGTTGCCCAGGATGATCTGTGCGCCCATGTCCTCCAGGCTGGTGGGGGTGACGCCCTTGACTGTGCCATAGGTGCCCACGGGCATGAAGATGGGGGTTTGCACCACGCCATGGTTGAGCGTGAGGGTGCCGCGTCGGGCGTGGCTGGCGGGGTCGGTTTGGAGGATGTCGAATTTAAGCATGGGTGGATTTTACTTTTTGGATCGCTTGACTTTATACTGCGCTTTACTTTTTCAATAGGGGGTCTGATATGCACACCGTGGAAGCCATTGTGTCGAGCAAAGGGCAGGTTACTTTGCCCGCTGCCATGCGCGCCAAGCTGGGCATCCAGGCCGGATCGCACATTCATTTTGAGTTGCGCGGCAAGGAGTTGGTCATCAAGCCGGAGGTGCCGATGAGTGCGTATTACGGCATGCTCAAAGGCTACGATCTGGGCGATATCGAACCTGAAAAAGAAGCCGATCGGACGTTCGAATGAATCTGGTTGATTCCTCGGGCTGGATTGAGTTCTTCAGGGCGGGGGTGAATGGCCCGGTGTTCAAACCGGTCATCGAAGACCGCCACCACCTGCTGGTCCCAACCATCGCCCTCTTCGAAGTCCACAAGGTCTTGAGCCGCAACCTGCCCGCCAACCTGGTCGCCCAGTGCCTGGACGTGATGCGCCTGGGTCGGGTGCTGGACCTCACCGACAAGCGCGCCATTGCTGCTTCGACCATCGCATCCCGCCACCGCCTCGCCATGGCCGATGCCGCCATGTACAGCCTGGCACTTGAGTTTGAGGCTACGTTCTGGACGCAAGACGTGGACTACCAGGGGCTGGAAGGCGTGCGCTACTGTCCCAAGCTTGCTGCCTCAGCCTGAATTCAGGCTGAGCGCTCGGCCGTTTGCCGGGTCAGCAGCATGGCGTCGCCGTAGCTGAAAAACCGGTACTTATCCGCAATGGCGTGGCGGTACAGATCCATGATGTGCTCATAGCCCGCAAAGGCGCTCACCAGCATCATCAGGCTTGATTTGGGCAGATGGAAGTTGGTGATGAGTGCATCCACCACCTTGAAGTCAAACCCCGGCGTGATGAAGATGCTGGTGTCTCCCGTGGTCTGGCCAGTATGGGCCCAGCTCTCCAGCGTGCGCACGGATGTGGTCCCCACGGCAATCACCCGGCCACCGCGCGCGCGACAGTCGGCAATGGCCTGCTGCGTGGCCACGGGCACATCAAACCACTCGCTGTGCATCTGGTGATCGGCCAGGTTTTTCGTTTTAACCGGCTGGAAGGTGCCCGCGCCTACGTGCAGGGTGACGTGGGCGCGGTGCACGCCCATGGCGTCGATTTGCGCCAGGAGTGCATTGTCAAAGTGCAGCGCGGCGGTGGGCGCGGCCACGGCGCCGGGGTTTTTGGCAAACACGGTCTGGTAGCGGGTGGCGTCCTCGGCCGAATCGGTGTGGGTGATGTAGGGCGGCAGCGGCACGTGGCCGTGGCGTTCCATCAGGGTGTAGGGGTCATCTCCCGCATCGTTGGACAGTACAAAGCGAAACAGTGGGCCATCGGCATCCGGCCAGCGGCCCAGGAGCGTGGCGCGCAGGTTCTCAGATGTGCCGGGCGCACCCACGAGCGCCACGGTGGCGCCGATCTCGGGCTTCTTGCTGACGCGCATGTGGGCCGCCACCTGGTTGCCGGTGAGCACGCGCTCAATCAGCAGTTCGAGCTTGCCACCTGTCGCCTTTTCGCCAAAAATGCGGGCGTTGATGACCTTGGTGTCGTTGAATACCATCAGGTCGCCCGCTTTCAGGAGCGCGGGCAGGTCGCGAAAGATGCGGTCAGCGGGGATCGGGGATGCGCCGTCCAGCAGCCGGGAGCCACTGCGCTCGGGGGCGGGGTGCTGGGCAATCAGGGTTTCGGGCAGAGTGAAGTCGAAATCGCTTAAAGCGTAGGTGCGCGAGGCGCTGGGTGCGGGAAAAGGCATAGTGCTTGAGGGGCTGACAGGCCCCGTACCAAGAGTGGAGAGGGGGCCGATTGTCTCAGAACATGCGCTTGTTCAGTCGGAAGCCACTGCCAGCTCCTCGCGGTTTCGGCCCAGCGACTTGGCCCGGTACAGGGCCTTGTCTGCTGAGCGCAAGAGCGAGTCGAAGGTGGTGTTTTGTTCATTCAGGCTACTCACACCCATGCTGGCTGTGTAGTGCAAAGCCCGGGTGGGCAAGAGTGCTGGCGTTTCCCGGACCCCGGCGAGAATCCGGCTGGCTAACACCGCAGCACCTGCCTGGTCGGTTTGCGGCAACAAAACGCAGAACTCCTCGCCGCCCACACGCCCGAAGATGTCGGTTGAGCGGAGAAATTTCCCGACAGTTGTGACAAAACTCTTGAGTACGGCGTCTCCCGCAGCATGACCGAATTCATCGTTGATGCGTTTGAAGTGATCCAGATCCAGGGCCAGCAGCGACAGGGGCAAGCCATGTCGCACGGCCCGTGCGCATTCCCGCTCGGCCGTGTCAAAGAAGTGACGTCGGGTGACCGCGCCCGTCAGGTAGTCGGTTCGGTTCAGGGTGCTCAGTGCCAGCTCAGCCGTCTTGCGCGCGGTGATGTCCATTTTGGTCCCCACGATGCGCTGCGGCTGGCCGCTGGTGATGCTCTCCAACAGCTTGCCACGCGAAGCAACCCAGACCCAGTGCCCGTGTTTGTGACGCACACGGTACTCACTCTCGTACAGGGGCGTTTGTTGGTCAATGTGGGCGCGCTTCGCCGTTTCCCGGGCACCCGCGTCTTCAGCATGTACACGGTCGTTCCACCCCTTGAGTGTCAGGACCACTTCCCCCGGGTCATAGCCCAGCAAAGCGCTGCAGTAGGCGCTGGTGGATAACTCGGACTTTGCGCCCTGGACTGATTGCTCCCACCAGGCCTGATTGCTGCCACTCAAGGCCAGTTCCGCCTGGGCTTCGCGCCGGTCAGGGTCACCTGATTGCCAAAGCACCGGCTGCACGCCCAGCTTGCTGCGCGGTTCGGTCCGTGTTTGGGTAAAAAGGCGATCATTCCCCCGGCGAACCAGGCGGTAACACTCACAGGCTCTTTGTTCAAGCTGAACTCGGTCGATGATGCTGATTTGCCCTCGCTGGCGTCTGGTCATCCTCGGTCAGCTGGATCAGAACAACAATGCTGCTGATCGGAAAGTAAGCAAATTGTTGTTATTGCCCTGCTTCATGAAGGATCTGACCGACCGCTACTTCAGTGGCTTCCAGATGCGGCCGCAACCGGTCCAGCTCCGGGGCAGTGAGCCCGGCCAGAAGTTCGTTTTCGCCAGCATCAGCCATCTTAATACGTGCCATCCCTGTCCTTGGTTGGGGTGCCCCGACTTGTTGGCTGATCTTGTGCCGCCTCGTATCGAGAACTCTATTGATAGTGGCGCCGAATCTATATTGATTTTTGTCATCGGGTGGGCCCGCCATCTAAGACCAGCAGCAAGTTGTTGGCCGGCATGGGAAGGCGCTGGCGCAGTCGCAGCCCGACGTGATTGGCCACTTGGGCCACGTCATCCAGCTGGCGAATACCCCATGACGGGTCGCGCTGGCGCAGGCTTTGGTCAAAGTCCTGGTTGCCGGGAGAGACGGGTTGGCCCGCTTCCAGAAATGGTCCGTAAACCAGCAGTAAGCCGGCAGGCGCCAAGTGTCGGGCTGCCCCCTGCATCAGGGCTGCACAGGTGGCCCAAGGCGAGATGTGCAACATGTTGGCACAAAAGATGGCATCAAATGGCTGGGCAAAAGGGCGATCGCTGCCAGGCCACGGCGACGTCATGACATTGAGCTGGATGGGCGGCTTCACCTGGCCGCCCCCCACGTGGGCGCACCAGCCCTCAATTGATTCAAAGGCGTCCGGCTGGGCGTCAGACGGTTGCCACACCCAGCCCGGCAGGCCGGCGGCAAAGTGCGCCACATGCTGGCCGGTGCCACTGGCAATCTCCAGCGCCAGGCCTCGGGGCGGCAAATGGTGTCTCAAGGCCTGCAGAATCGGCTCGCGATTGCGTTCGGCGGCGGGGCTGTATTGGGGTAGGTTGGGGGTCAAAGGGGCTCCGGAGTCGTCGGGTTGCGATCAGAAGGACAGCCAGGGGTTTAGGCGGTCGGCTGAAATGCCTGTTTCAATTTATTGCGCCTGTAGACGTCGTATTGATTGGGTTCGATTGCTATTTTTGATAGCAAAATGAATTGGACTGACGTTGCTCAAGAACCGGGATTCGATGCTCGAAGCCAGTCCGTCCGGGTTTGGTTCGGTACTTGTAAATCACTCCATGGTTAAGTACTGTTATAAATCTGATTCGGACTCCTTCATGAAAATCCTCGTCATTGGTGGCGTTGCTGGCGGTGCCACCGCCGCCGCCCGCTTGCGTCGCAACGACGAATCGGCGCGGATTGTGCTGATCGAGCGCGGGCCTTGCATCAGCTTTGCCAACCGCGGCTTGCCGTACCACATCTCCGGCATCATCGTGCTGCTGTCACCCGGCGGTGAGGCCATTCGGCCCAAACTGCCGGGCATTGATTCGCAGCGTGTGTTTGTGCTGCGCAACATCCCGGGACCTGGACCGCATCATGGCGCACCTGCAGACGACCAACCCCTGCCGGGCGGTGGTGATCGCCGGGGGCTACATCGGCATTGAAATGGCAGAAAACCTGCATGAGCGCGGCCTGTCCACCACGCTGGTGGAGGGCGCGTCCCACATCCTGGCGCCGTTTGACGATGAGATGGCGGCCATCGTGCAGGCCCACATCAAAGACAAAACATCGAGCTGTACCTGGACGACAAGATCACCCAGTTCGAGGACAAGACCGACCACACCGTGGTGTTTTTGGGCAGTGGCAAGCGCCTGTCGGCCGATATGGTGGTGCTTGCCGTGGGCGTGCGCCCCGAGACCACGCTGGCGCGCGCTGCCGGGCTGGCGTTGTGGGGGGGGGGGGGCCGCGTTTTTCAGTGAAGCCCAGGAGTCGGGGAAGACACTGTTTATTTGAGGTGCGCTGCAGCGGCGTCCCTAAAACGTGTAGCCCAGATGCACGGCGGCCATCCGGTCTGTGAACTGTGTTTCGGGTTGGTGGACCGTCCCCACGGGCAGCCCATGGCGCCGAACTACAGCGGGGGCGCCGAGGTCCAGGTCGGTGCGGCGGTAATCGACACTGGCCTGAAGGTACCAGCCGGGCGTGAGCTGGGTGCGCCAGCTCGCCGCCAGCGCCCTGTGCTGGCTGGCGCCGGGAGGCATCGACGTGGTGTCTCTGCCGGGCAGGGTGACCCGCAGGCGGGAGTCCAAGGATGTACCCATCCACGCCGTGAGCGTCCATTGGCCGGGGCCCAGCCTTGGGTGCCATTGCACACCCATCGACAACGAGGTCCAGTCAAAATGCTCCGGGTAGCCCAGCGCCCCGGATGCCGATGCGATCTCGCGCTTCAGGGTTAGTCGGGTGAGTTGGCCGCCCAGCTGCCATGCGTCTGTGAATTCGTAAAAGACTTGCAACTTGCCTTCCTGTTGCCGGATCGACGAGTGGGACACGACGGCTCGCCCTGCGCTGGTTTGTCCCTGGTAGGCGCGCCTGCCCTGAAGAACCGCCAACTGCCCGTGTATCCGCCAAGGCGCGCACAGGTAGTTGGCACTGAGTGACTCGCCGCTTAAATGACCTGATTCATGCACCAGCATCCGACCTGCGACGCCGAACTCACGCCACTGGCTCGCGGTACTGAGCGGGCCGCCCGCCACCGAAACATTGGATTCCTGGCAAGGGGCTGCGCTCACACCCAACACGCCGGCGGCCCACCCGCAGAGCAAGCGCAAGCCATACACACAAAGCCGGTGAAGCCAGCTCCGATGTGGCGCGCCCCAATTCAAAGCAGCGAGGCCCAACTCACGGTTTTGCTTTCTTCAAACGCGCCATCGCCATCCGCATCGAGTTCTTGCCTGACCTGGCTGTTTGAGAGCACGGTCAGCCTCAATTGGGCGTTGGTGGCGCCACGCACCCTCATGACGCCGCTGGAGGGGTAACTGTCTGCTGATCGGACGACAAACGGGGACGAGGTGTCAAAGCTGAGGGTTTGTGATGACAGGGCAGAGCTGTTCACCGAGCCGCTCATCTGGTAACTCGTCACATAGGCATATTGCGGATCAGGCGTTCGGGTGGCGGTGGCCTGAAACTGCGTCATGGTGCGCGTGCGTGTCTGATTGGCGTAGGTGGCCGACACGGAGAGTGACGGTGTCGTGAAGGTCTGCGTGGACTGATTGGCGCCGGTGGCTGCAATGACAAGCGTCAAGGGGCCATTCAGGCCGGCACGGTACTGCAGGTTCTGAATCGAAAGTGCTTCGAATGACATCGCCAGGCTTGCGTTGTACTGCGTGGAGTCAAGGTCGCCGCTCAGGCTGTTGATCACGATTCGAAGTGTGCCGTTGATGGTGCCCTCCATCTCCCTGCAGTTGTTCCCGGTGATGGTGACGCTGTCACCGGCAGCGGCCACGCCATTGGCATTGGCGGTATCACTGCTGACCGTCAGGGTTCCCCCCGCAGCACAATTCAGAGTCTCGGTTTGCACGACCCCGGTGAGCGCGTTGCGTGAACGCCCGCTGCGCAGGTAATCGGGCAGCTTGGCCACCTGGGTTTTGGCAAACTTGAATAAAACACGTTCATCCGTGGTTTGCGCGCCGACGAGCAACTCTGAAGTCAGCAGGGGCAGGAAGGCGGTGGATGTGGCCTCCTGGGCGGCCACGTCTTGCGTTGCGCTGTTCAATACGGCATTGGGTGTGTTGGGGCTGATATTGTCATCAACGTCATCATCGCCGCCTCCGCAGGCAGCAAGGATGGCGGCAGATACAGTGACGGCAAGTATTTTCAGTTTTTTCATCAGGATGTTCCCCCGGTTCGTGACGATGTTCTAGGCGTCTTGGGCTGAACCGGAGCATCGTGTGATCGATGCACACCGCTTCTTCCACAGCTCTTATCGTAGGTGTCGTAACTCGGCAGTGAGACGAGATTTATCAACTGCAACGCGAATGGGGCAGACAAGCGACGGAGACGCGGCCAGTCGACTTGCGGCTGAAAGCCATGAATCCCGAGGTAGGTCACGCGGTGACGTCAAGCGAGCCCACGTTCAATGCTGAAGTGGCGGGCCTGGATTGGTCCGCGTTGTCCATGCAGGACCGTGACATGCTGGTGCGCTACATGAACTTGTCGCTGGCCGACCGCAAGACAATGTGCGACGTGGTGGCCGCGCTGGCCGTGGCGGGATCGGTCAAAGTGTGGAATTTATAGAGAATCAGCCTGTAGCCGGCGTGATGATTGGGTCGCCTGTCGTTCGAGTCGGCTGGGTGGGTGTGGAACAAGCGCCACATCATCGTCAATCAGCACCAG
>CAZBKX010000641.1:0-2293 GCA_964492535.1 uncultured Rhodoferax sp.
GCAGAGCAGGTCAGCCGTTTTGCTGTACTTCATGTCTGGCTTTTCCTGGTAGCGACGCTTGCGGATCGCCCAACCGATGTCGTTGCCTGCGAGGTCACCCATGCGGAAGGGGCCCATCGCCATGCCGAACTTCTCCATCGCCTTGTCGACCTGGGCAGGGGTGCAGCCTTCGTCCAGCAAAAAGCCGCCTTGACGGCCGTATTGCTCGATCATGCGATTGCCAATGAAGCCATCGCACACGCCCGAGACCACGGCGGTCTTCCTGATTTTCTTGGCCACCACCATCACTGTGGCCAGCACATCTTTAGCAGTTTTGGCGCCGCGCACGACTTCAAGCAACTTCATCACATTGGCCGGGCTGAAGAAGTGCATGCCCACCACGTCTTCAGGACGCTGGGTGAATGACGCGATCTTGTCAACGTCCAGTGTGGAAGTGTTGGAGGCCAGAATGGCGCCAGGCTTCATCACCCGGTCCAGTTCCTTGAACACAGCTTCTTTGACACCGATTTCTTCAAACACGGCCTCAATGACCATGTCCGCGTCTTTCAGGTCATCGTAGCTCAGGGTCGTGGTGAGCAGGCTCATGCGTTGCTCGTATTTGTCTTGCTTGAGCTTGCCCTTCGTGACTTGGGATTCGTAGTTTTTGCGGATCGTGGCGATGCCGCGATCCAGCGCGTCTTGTTTCATCTCCAACATCTTGACGGGAATGCCGGCATTCAAAAAGTTCATTGAAATGCCACCTCCCATGGTGCCCGCACCAATCACCGCCACCGAGTTGACGGCGCGCAAGGGCGTGTCGGACGGCACATCAGGAATCTTGGATGCAGCACGTTCACCGATGAAAATATGGCGCAGGGCCTTGCTTTCGGGCGTCATCATGAGGTTGATGAACATATCGCGCTCGGCGGCCATACCGTCATCAAACTTGTTCTTGGTGGCGGCTTCAACCGCATCAACGCACTTGATTGGTGCGGGGAAATTTTTGGACATGCCCTTGACCATGTTGCGTGCGAAGGCAAAATAAGCGTCACCCAGGGGGTGTTTGCAGGGCAGGTTGCGCACCAAAGGCAAAGGACGCACCTCGGCCACTGAGCGGGCGTAAGCCAACGCTTCTTCGGCCAGCGACTCTGGGGAGGCAGCCATCTGGTCAAACAGTTTTTGACCCGGCAGCATGGCCAGCATCTCGCTCTTGACCGGCTCACCACTGACGATCATGTTCAGCGCAGGCTCCACACCCAAAGCACGCGGCAAACGCTGCGTGCCACCAGCGCCAGGAATCAGGCCGAGCTTGACTTCTGGCAGCGCCACGCTGCAACCGGGTGCAGCAATCCGATAGTGGCACCCCAGCGCCAACTCCAAACCGCCGCCCATGCACACGGTGTGCACAGCGGCAATGACCGGCTTGGACGCGTTTTCGATCGCCAGAATCACGCTCAAGAGGTTCGGCTCTTGTCCGGCTTTGGGTGACCCAAATTCCTTGATGTCGGCCCCACCTGAAAACGCCTTGCCGGCGCCGGTAATCACAATCGCCTTGACCGCAGCGTCTGCCGTAGCCTTTTCCAGGCCATCGGTGATGCCCAGGCGGGTGGACAGGCCCAGGCCATTGACAGGCGGGTTGTTCAGGGTAATGACGGCGACATCGCCATGCACGTGGTATTCAGCGGTCATGCTTGGATTCCTCAAAAATGAAAAATAGAACGATCGTTCTTTTTATATTGTAAAAGCAAGGGGAGCTGTGAAAAACCAGGTTTGTCACAGCTGGGACAAGAGGCTCAAACCTCCAGCCATTCCTTGCGGGTGTAGGTGTCATTGCGCAACTCGGCCGGGGTGCCGGTGAACACAATGCTGCCATGGCCCATGACCATGCAGCGGTCTGATATGTCCATGGCAATCGTCAATTTCTGCTCAATCAACAGCACGGAAATGCCGCGCCGCTTGAGCTCCTTGAGGTAATGCGCCACCAACTCCACAATTTTTGGGGCCAAACCTTCGGTGGGCTCATCAATGATGATGAGATCGGGGTCGCCCATCAAGGTGCGGCACAGTGTCAGCATCTGCTGTTCGCCGCCGGACATCACGCCAGCTGCCGTGTGCTGACGCTCTTTGAGACGGGGGAACAGTTGGTACATGTCATCGAGCGACCAGCGGCCGGCCTTGCGAGCGCTTTTTTGCCCCAGGTACAGATTTTGTTCCACGGTGAGATTGGGGAAAATATCGCGGCTCTCGGGCACGTACCCGATACCCAAATGGGCGATCTGGAACGTGCGCTTACCGAGAATCTCCTGACCTTTCC
>CAZBKX010000642.1:0-6797 GCA_964492535.1 uncultured Rhodoferax sp.
ACATAGTCGGCCAGGACCGGGTTAAAGAGCAGCGGCACATGGCCAAACAGATCGTGAAACACATCGGGCTCCACGATGTAGTCCATCTCCTCGGGTTTCCGAATCCAGTCCGTGACCGGAAATTTGCGGTTGGCCAGCAGATTGAAAAACGCCAGCTCCGGTATCAGCCCCGGCACACCCACAATCTCCCAGCCCGTGGCGGGACGCAGCCGCGCGTTGATGTCCTCAAAACGCGGAATGCAGTCCTTGGCGCCCAGCAAGGGCAGGGCGGCAATGAACTCGTCACAGGCCAACCCCGGCAACAGCGCCTCCTGGCGCTCGACCAAGCGGCGGTACGTCTCGTGGTCTTGCTCGGTGTAGGCCGCATAGTCCTGGGCGCAGGTGTAGTCGGACTCGGCCCGGCTGTAGTTGCCGCGGGGTGCCCGGTCGCTGGCCCCAAACACGACGGGCTCGCCCACGGCGGGCGTCTTGGGGCTGTGGATCATGTTGGAGGTCTCCAGTTCGGCGAGCTTGGCGTCAGAGGTTGATTGTCGGGAAGTTTAGTGGCGTTGATAGCTTCACAACCTGCAAGTCGGCGCATCATGTGGGCTTGGTACGCAATAAAACTGCAAAATTAAAACAATGGAACCACTAGACAAGCTTGACCGGCTGATTTTGAGCCAACTCCAGCCCAACGGCCGGGCCACGTATGACCAGATTGGCGAGGCCGTGAGCTTGTCGCCCAGCGCCGTTTTGCGGCGCGTCAAACGACTCGAATCCGGGGGCGTGATTGACCGCTACGTGACCCTGCTCAAGCCCGAGGCGGTGGGCCTGGGGCTGATGGCGCACATTACCGTGCGCCTGGAAAAGATGACCGACAGCCACAAGCTCCATCCGCGCGACCTGTTTCGGGCCAGCGTCCAGACCTGGCCCGAGGTCATCGAGTGCGACGCCTTGAGTGGCGAAATGGACTATTTTTTAAGAGTCGTCGTCCGGGACATGGGTGCCTATTCGAATTTTGTGATGAACACCCTGCTCAAACACCCGAGCGTGCAAGACTGCAAAACCAGCTTTGTACTTGACCGCGTCAAGGCCACCACCGCGCTGCCTTTGTAGGTTTGCGCCTTCTGGGTTGGTTGTCCTAGGGAAAACCCTTATAGTCGCGGCTATGGTTGAAACAAAGACATCCTCTGCACCCCATGTCATGGTGCCCATTCGCTCTTTGGGGGGCAACCACCGCGCGCGCATTGCCCGCCATTTGATGTCGCTGGAGCCGCACGACCGGTACTTGCGGTTTGGCTTTTCAGCCAACGACGTGCAAATTCAGCGCTACACCGATGGGCTCAACTTCGAGCGGGACGAAATATTTGGCATTTACAACCGCCGGCTTGACTTGATTGCCATGGCCCACTTGGCGTTTTCTGCTGACGCGGACCTGGCTGCTTGTGCCGAGTTTGGTGTGTCCGTGTTGGCTTCTGCGCGGGGGAGGGGGTACGGCGCACGCCTGTTTGACCGGGCTGCCATGCACGCCCGCAACGAAGGGGTGAGCCGGATGTTCATTCACGCCTTGACCGAGAATACCCCCATGCTCCGGATTGCCCGCAAAGCGGGCGCCACCGTGGAGCGCGATGGTTCGGAGTCCGAAGCCCATTTGCGCCTGCTCCCCGCCACACTGGATTCCCGCTTGACCGAGATGGTCGAAGAGCAGTTGGCGCAGGCAGACTACCGCATCAAGGTGCAGGTCAAGCAGTTTTGGGATGTACTGGCCCAAGTGCAGGACCTGCGGCGTGACGTACAGGACGCCCAGAGAATCACCCCCAAGTAACCCGTGCCAGGGCGCGGGCGCCAGAATGTCACTGCAATCCGCTATCCTAGAGGGTCACCAACAACTGCATGTCCTGCCCCTCTGGCTGTGTCAGAACCCTACCCCCCGCGACCTGATCGGGAAGATAAGCGCACTTTTCTTCAAAAACTGGCCGAATTCCTGCACCCCGGGCCAGACTCAACCGCCGAGTTGATTGAAACCCTGGTCGAAGCCGAAGACAACCAGATCATCGACGCCGAGTCCCGCGCCATGCTCGAAGGCGTGATCCGCATGGCCGACATGACCGCCGGGGACGCCATGGTGCCTGCAACCCGCATGGAGTTGGTCAATATCGGGGACGCGCACGATGTGTTGATGCAGAGCGTGATTGGCACCGCCCACTCCCGCTTTCCGGTGTTTGAAGGCGAGCGCGAAAACATCATCGGCATCTTGCTCGCCAAAGACCTCCTCAAGCTCCAGCGCGCGCCCGAGTTGAACATTCGGGCGCTCCTGCGTCCGGCTGTCTTTGTCCCGGAGACCAAAAGGCTGAACGACCTCCTGCGCGATTTTCAGAGCAACCACAGCCACCTCGCCATCGTGATCGACGAGTTTGGCCGGGTGGCTGGCCTCATCAGCATTGAAGATGTGCTGGAGCAAATCGTGGGCGAAATCGAAGACGAGTTTGATGTGGCAGACGACGAAGGCGACATCTACGGTCTGCCCGACCGCAGTTACCGGGTCAGCGGCGACACAGCCATCGAGCGGGTTGACGCTGCGTTCAATGTCTGCCTGGGCAGACTGCACCCGCAGGAGTCTTTCGACACCATTGGGGGCTTGATCGTGCACGAGATGGGGCGCGTCCCCGCGCGCGGTGAGTGCCACACCCTGGCCGGGCTGGACTTTGTCGTTCTGCACACCAAGGGCGGTGCGGTCAAGTGGTTCAAGGTCGCCCCCATCACCCATGGTGCGAGCTAGCGCGGCGGGCCGCTGGTCGGCCGGGGTCTCGGGCCGCCCTGTCACTCACCTTGTTCTTGCCCTGACAGCGGGCCTGGCGCAGGCCGCTAGCATGGCCTGGTCGCTCTCGATAGACGCGCCGTGGCTGGCTCTGTTGTCTTTGCAACCGGGTCAGCCGGTCTGGTGGCTCCAGCTGCTGGCCCTGGGGGGACTGGCCGGGTTGCTGGACCGCTGCCGGGGGTGGCGACCGGCGGCGCTCACGGGCTGGCTGTTTGCCACGGCCTGGCTGGCCGGCACCTTTTGGTGGACCTTCATCGCGCTGCACACGTATGGGGGCTTGCCCGCCATTCTGGGTGTGCTGGCCGTCCTGGCGCTGGCGGCCATGCTGGCAGTGTATTACGCCCTCATTTGTGGCCTTTTTGGTGCTCTGGCCGGCGTAAATAAAGCCTGGAGCGCTATTGTTTTTGCGTCTCTCTGGCTGCTGGCCGAAACGGCGCGTGGGCGCTGGCTCACCGGCTTTGGCTGGGGCGCTGCGGGTTACGCGCACATAGAGGGCCCGCTGGCAACCTTTGCGCCCTGGGTGGGGTTGTACGGCCTGTGCGCCTTGTCAGCCTGGGTTGCCATGACGCTGGCGCAAGGGTTGTTGCCGGCCAGCCGCGAGCCGGCAAGGGGCGGGCGCCTGGCTTGGCAGCGTCTGCTGGCCGTGCCTGTGTTGCTGAGCCTGCCGTTCATCTACACGCTGACCCAACCCGCCCACACCACCGCCACCGGCACCCTGGCTGTCACCTTGCTGCAAGGCAATATTCCCCAGGACGAAAAATTCGAGATTGGCACCGGCGTGCCCCAGGCCCTGCAGTGGTATGCCGAGCAGCTGCAGAGCAGCCGCACACCGCTGGTCATTGCGCCCGAAACCGCCATTCCCGTCCTGCCCCAGCAACTGCCACCGGATTACTGGAGCGCCTTGCAGCAGCGCTTTGCCAGCGGCTCGCAAGCGGCCCTTATCGGCATGCCACTGGGCAATGCGCAGGCGGGTTACACCAATTCGGTGATCGGTCTCAAGCCGGGTCAAGCCGAGCCCTGGCGCTATGACAAG
This sequence comes from uncultured Rhodoferax sp., assembly GCA_964492535.1. GTDB lineage: Bacteria > Pseudomonadota > Gammaproteobacteria > Burkholderiales > Burkholderiaceae_C > Rhodoferax. Next base: position 3,831 of record CAZBKX010000642.1, read on the forward strand.
CACCACCTGGTGCCGTTTGGTGAGTTCATTCCGCCATTCTTCAAGTGGTTTACCGAGATGATGAACATCCCTCTGGGCGACTTCAACCGGGGGCCGCTGGGGCAGCCGCCGTTTGTTTGGCAGAGCCAGCGTCTGGCGCCCAATATTTGCTATGAAGACTTGTTCTCGGAGGAGCTGGGCCTGCTGTTTGCAGACCCGACCCGGGATCCCACCATCTTTGTCAATATCAGCAACCTGGCCTGGTACGGCCAGAGCCTGGCGATGGACCAGCATCTGCAGATTGCCCGCCTGCGGGCCAAAGAGTTTGAGCGCCCCTTTTTGCTGGCGACCAACACCGGTGTGACCGCCATCGTGGACCACCAGGGCCGGGTGGTCAGTGCGCTGGCGCGCGACACCCGCGCGGTGCTGGTGGGCGAGGTACAGGGCCGCACAGGCACCACGCCTTACGCGTGGTGGGTGGCTCGCTTCGGGCTGTGGCCCTTGTGGCTGCTGGCCTGGGGCCTGGCCGCCCTGGCATGCACGCTTCACTTGCGAAAGCGCTAACTGTCACGCAGCAGTCATGCTAGGGTGGCAAGCCTTTGCCCCGTAAAATTACACATTTACACGCATGTTGCGTGAGTTCGCCAACCCGGGGCGTCGCCCGCCCCAACACCTGTCATGTTGACCTTCCAGCAAATCATTTTGAAACTGCAGTCCTACTGGGATGCCCGAGGCTGCGCGCTGTTACAGCCTTACGACATGGAGGTGGGCGCCGGCACCTCGCACACGGCCACCTTTTTGCGCGCCCTTGGCCCCGAGCCCTGGAAGGCCGCGTATGTGCAGCCCAGCCGCCGCCCCAAAGATGGCCGCTATGGCGAAAACCCCAACCGCCTGCAGCACTACTACCAGTACCAGGTGGTGCTCAAGCCCGCGCCCAGCAATATTCTGGAGCTGTACCTCGGCTCACTTGAAGCCCTCGGGTTCGATCTTAAAAAGAACGACATCCGCTTTGTGGAAGACGACTGGGAAAACCCCACCCTGGGCGCCTGGGGCCTGGGCTGGGAGGTGTGGCTCAACGGCATGGAGGTCACCCAGTTCACGTATTTCCAGCAAGTGGGCGGCATTGACTGCCGACCCATCACCGGTGAGATCACCTACGGCCTGGAGCGCCTGGCCATGTACCTGCAGGGCGTGGACAACGTCTACAACCTCAAGTGGACCGACACCTTGAGCTACGGCGATGTGTATCTGCAAAACGAAAAAGAGCAGTCCGCCTACAACTTTGAGCACAGCGACGCCGACTTTTTGTTCACCGCCTTCACCGCGCATGAAAAGCAGGCCAAGCACCTCATTGGCGAGCAACTGGCCCTGCCGGCCTACGAGCAGGTGCTCAAATGCGCACACAGCTTCAACTTGCTGGACGCGCGCGGCGCCATCAGCGTGACCGAGCGCGCGGCCTACATCGGCCGCATCCGCAATCTGGCGCGGGCGGTAGCGCAGAGTTATTTCGAGAGTCGCGAGCGTCTGGGCTTTCCCATGGCCCCGCGCGAGTGGGTGGCGCAGATGCCCAAAAAGGCCGCTTAAGCGCAGGATGAAAGCCAAGTAAATGACAACCAAAAATCTTCTCGTTGAATTGTTCGTCGAAGAACTCCCGCCCAAGGTGCTCAAGAAGCTGGGTGAGGCCTTTGCCACCGTGCTGGCCGACCAGCTGCGCGCCCAGGGCCTGGCCACCGATGAATCGGTGGTGACCCCGTTTGCCTCGCCACGCCGTCTGGCTGCGCACATCACCCGGGTCTGGCTCAAGGCCGCCGACAAACCCGTGCAGCAAAAGCTCATGCCCGTGAGCGTGGGGCTGGACGCGTCGGGTCAGGCGACACCTGCGCTGCTCAAGAAACTGCAAGCGCTGGGTGCCGATGTCACCGACCCCGCAGCCGCCGTGGCCGCCCTGCGCCAGGCGCCCGACGGCAAGGCCCCAGCCCTGTTTTATGACAGCCTGGTTACAGGTGCCAGCCTGGATACCGGCCTGCAAAAAGCGCTTGAAGAAGCCCTGGCCAGGTTGCCCATCCCCAAGGTCATGAGCTACCAGCTGGAGTCCGACTGCGAGTTGCCCGGCTGGAGCAGCGTGCATTTTGTGCGCCCGGCCCACGGCCTGGTGGCGCTGCATGGCAGCACCGTGGTGCCTGTCAAGGTGCTGGGGTTGACTGCCGGCAACACCACGCAAGGTCACCGCTTTGAAGCCCGTGTATCGCCCGTGGTGTTGGCGCATGCCGACAGCTACGCCCAAACCCTGGCGCTTGACGGCGCCGTGATCGCCAGCTTTGACGACCGCCGCTTCTCCATCGTGTCGCAACTGGCTGGCGCCGCTGAAAAACTCGGCCCCACCTACCAGGTGCTGATGGACGAGGAATTGCTGAGCGAGGTGACCGCGCTGGTAGAGCGCCCCAATGTGCTGGTGTGCGAGTTCGAGATCCAGTTTCTGGACGTGCCGCAAGAGTGCCTGATCCTGACCATGAAGGCCAACCAGAAGTACTTTCCGCTGCTCGACACCACGGGCAAGCTCACCAACCAGTTCCTGGTGGTGAGCAACATCAGCCCCGAAGACGCCAGCGCCGTCATTGGCGGCAACGAGCGCGTGGTGCGCCCGCGCCTGAGCGATGCCAAGTTCTTTTATGACCAGGACCGCAAAAAGACGCTGGCGTCCCGTGTGGCCGGGCTCGACAAGGTGGTCTATCACAACAAGCTGGGTACTCAAGGCGAGCGCTCTGAGCGGGTGCGGGTCATTGCCGCGGCCATCGCTGCTTTGCTGGAGGCCACGCCGTCCATTGCCCAAGCCATTGACGCCGCCGCGCGCCTGGCCAAGACCGATTTGCTGACCGACATGGTGGGTGAGTTCCCGGAGTTGCAGGGCATCATGGGCGGCTATTACGCCCGCCACGACGGATTGGGTGACGAGGTCGCCACGGCCATTGAAGACCATTACAAGCCCCG
>CAZBKX010000643.1:0-2534 GCA_964492535.1 uncultured Rhodoferax sp.
CCAGGCGCAGCAGTTTGGCGATGAGTGCCGGATCACGGGAAATGATGCTGCTGACTTGCTTCATCGACGCATGTTCGTCATTCAAAGTGTTGATCAACTCGTGCCCGACTTCAGAGATGGTGGGGAGCTTGATGTTGTCAAAGAAGGCATCAAGGGTAGACATGTTCATAAACCTTTTTTATGGAGTGATTAGCAATCGGTGACAATTTAACCCAAATGCGATGCCTCTCGGGCCACCCGACGCCTGACGGGTCGATTTAAATCGAAAAACCCGAACTCAACACCCTGGACAACCGACACCCATGCAATTCGCCGACCGCCTGAATAACGTTGAAACCTCCGCCATCCGTGAACTCTTCAAGCTGCTGGGAAAACCCGGCATCATCAGCTTTGCAGGCGGGTTCCCGGACCCTGCGCTGTTTGATGTGGAGGGCCTCAAGGCCTCCAGCGACGCGGTGCTCACGACCAACCCCGCCGCGGTGCTGCAATATGGTGCCACAGAGGGTTACGGACCACTGCGCGAAGGCATCAGCGCCTTCATGGCCAACAAAGGCGCCACGGTCAAACCCGAGGGGCTGATCGTCACCACCGGCAGCCAGCAGGCGCTGGATTTGATTGGCAAATGCATGATCTCCCCGGGTGACAAAGTCATTGTGGAAGCCCCGACATTTTTGGCCACCATCCAGTGTTTCAGGCTGTATGGCGCGCAAATCATCAACGCACCGATTGACGCTGACGGCGTGGACGTGGAGCAGTTGGAAAAGTTGATTGAGGAGCACAAGCCCAAGCTGGTTTACCTGATCCCGACCTTTGGCAACCCCAGCGGCGCCACCCTGAGCTTGGCGCGGCGCAAGCGTATTCTGGAAATTGCAGCCCGCACACACACACTGGTGGTGGAAGACGACCCTTACGGGGAGTTGTACTTTGACCAGCCTCCACCGCCGAGCATGCTGGCCTTGAGCGACGGTATTGCGGGCAGCCGCGAGTGGCTGGCGCACTGCGGCAGTTTCAGCAAAATCCTGAGCCCGGGCCTGCGCGTGGGCTGGATGATCGCGCCGCCTGCGCTACTGAACAATGCCACCATGTGCAAACAATTCAGCGATGCCCACACCAGCAACCTGACCCAAGCCATTGCCGCCCACTACCTCACGCTCAACCGGCTTGACGGTGCGTTGGCCGTGGTGCGCACCACCTACGCCGAGCGCGCGTGCGTGATGGCCGCGTCCCTGCGACGCGAGTTGGGGAACGCCATTGCGTTCAACCAGCCTGAGGGGGGCATGTTCTTCTGGGCCCGGCTGACTGGCGCCGAGGGCAAGAGCAGCCACGCCGGCGAGTTTGCCAAGCGCGCCATTGACCAAGGTGTGGCCTTTGTCCCCGGCTCGCCTTTCTTCGCCCATGACCCTGACTTGGCCACTTTTCGCTTGAGCTTTGCGACCGTCGGTCTGACGAAGATCGAAGAGGGAATTGAGCGTCTGGGACAGGCGCTTTAACCAAGTCTGGCGGGCGATTTACTTCTCTTGCAGGCGGTTGATGTATTCAATCAACGCCAGGATGCGGGAGCGGACAAAGGCCTCGGGGTCATAGGGCATGTCCACATAGTATTCACCCGCCTGGATGCGGTAGTCCTGTCCCCAAACCGGCATGTCGCGCGCGCCGTGGCTGGGCACATTGCCGCCCTCAATCATCTCGTACATCCGGCTCACAGGGAATACCCCCCCGTTGCGCTTGGTCAGGGTCGTCAGGTCGGTGGGGCCTTTTCTCAGCCATTCCACCGCGTAACCGCCACCCTTGCCATTCACGCCATGGCAACTGGCGCAATTCGACTCAAACTCCCGCTTGCCAAGATCCACTCTGGATGTTTGTGCCGACGTCGCGCCATGAAACAGGGTCAGCGCCACCAGGGACGCGGAGACCATAGCCGTCAAGGAATATTTCATCATCTTTCTCCTGTTGATTGATCAGAACCGCCTACTTCCAAACTGTAGGCTGATGCTGAGGGAGGCCGATTGAGGTTTCTCAAGCCCAACGGGGGTTATGAGGCCGGCGTGCGTTCGGTTCTCAGTGCGCGGAGGTCGACACCATGCCGGAGGTGATCTCGTACGAGCGCAAGCGGTGCGCCTGGTCAAAAATCTGCGAGGTGATCATCAACTCATCCGCCCCGGTGCGCTCAACAAAAGCCCGAACGCTGGCGTGCACCGTGCTCGCCGAGCCGATGGCAGAGCATGACAAGACGCTGTCGAGCAAGGCCCGCTCGGCTGGCCCCACGCGTTGGGCGTAGCCCTCCACTGGCGGGGGCAACGGTGCCGGGCGCCCGCTGCGCAGATTGACAAAGGCCTGCTGCATGGACGTGGCCCTGAAGGCGGCCTCTTCGTCACTGTCGGCCGCAAATACGTTGAAGCCCAGCATCACATAAGGCTTGGCCAGGCCTCGGGAGGGCCGAAAATTCGCCCGGTACAAGGCCACGGCCTGCATCATCTGCTGCGGCGCAAAGTGAGAGGCAAATGCATAGGGCAAGCCCAGCAGGGCGGCCAGCT
>CAZBKX010000644.1:0-7937 GCA_964492535.1 uncultured Rhodoferax sp.
CGCCCCCCCGCCCATAAAGGTGCGCTCACCTCCACATTGGCGGCCAGCGCATAGTCATACGCGCCAACCTCGGTGCCCAGGGTGTAATTGAAGTCGGGCTTTATTTCTACCCGCACGCGTGAGGAAGCCGTGGGCGGAGCATCAAGCCAGCGGGTGTGGGCTGATGAGTCTTCTGGCAAACGGTCCCAGTTGAGGCTGTCTCGCACGTGTTGGGCGGGGCCGTCACGCAAAAATGCGCGGTACACGCCCACGCCTACAGAGGTTTCATAGAGCCGCAGGCCGCCTTTGAATGTGACTGCCTGCACGCGCTGGGTGCCTGCGGGTGCCAGTTCTGCACCCAGGCCAAGAACGATACCCAAGGCGTCGGCCTCGTTGTGCGCGTAACGGTGGTTTTCGTATTCGATGATCAGTGCCTGACCCAAGAGGCTCTCACGCAGGCCCACGCGGACCCGCTCAAGCCCTGCAGCCACCAAGGCTTTGCGCAGTGATGCCATGCGGTCTTCTGCGTTGGGCTGAAAACCGTCGGACGACGGTTTGGCATCCAGGGGAGGCAAGACTTGGTGAGTGGCAGGTTTGAAGTCGGCCACGCGCTGCTCGTTTTGACCCAGCGGAATAATCAGGCTCACGGCAAAGCTGCTGCCATCGGCATTGAGGCCCGCTGGCGTGACGGCGCCGAATGAGCGTTGCACGCTGCCCACTACACGTGCCCGGCCCAGTAACTCAAGGGGTTCGGATTGCCAGCGCATGCCAGTGTGCTTTTGCTGGCCATCGTACTCAGCAAGGGCAGACAGACCAGTGCCGCCGATGCGAAAATCGAGCCCGCCAAAGGCGCCGTTGAAGGTGGGTTTGGCGGTGTTGCCTGCACTGCCTCTGGCGTAACCGAGCGTGACTCCCAAGGGGCCGTATTGGTCACTGGCCACCACATATCCGGACTTGAAGAACACGGCGCCACCGCTCAGGTCATTCACGCCCACTGCCACTTTGGGGCCTTTGGCCCAAGGTGTGGGTAACTGCAACTTGACGTTGGCAGACAAATCTCGGGGGCCACCTGCAAAGATGATAGAGCCGGGTAGGGGGTCGGTGTAGTTCGCAAAACGGCCAAAAAACTCCAGCTGCGGGAGAAGCCCCATGCCAAAGCTCAGGTTGTTCTGGCTTGAGCGGGCTGGTCCGAGTTGGGGTTCCTGGTAATTGCCATAAGTGAGCGCGAAGGAGCCTGCTGGAAGGACCTCGGCGGACGGGATGACCAAACCACCCGTGACACCTTGGCTGCTGATGCCAGAGGGTTGTGCATACACGTTTGGGTTGTAGATTGCCAAAATGGACAGACTGCAACCCGTGCTGAAGCGAGTCAGCGTGAGAATAAGGGTTGATTTTTTCTTGTTATTCATGTTTTTTAAACTCCCGAGTTAGCCGCTGATATTACGTGACGCCGCCCTGGCGTGTTTGCGCCAGAGTCCTAAATCGCCTCCGTGCGCTCCAGCAACCACGCCAGCGCGGCATCACCCACCAGCGGTTGCAGGCGCTCGCGCACCGTGGCGTGGTAGCGGTTGAGCCACGCAACTTCATCCTCGCGCAGCAGGCTCATCTCAATGCAGCGGGTGTCAATGGGGCACAGCGTCAGCGTCTCAAACTCCAGAAATTCCCCAAACTGCTCTTGCGTGGACGCAGGCACGTTGAGCACCAGGTTTTCAATGCGGATGCCCCATTGCCCCACGCGGTAAAGGCCCGGCTCGATGGAGGTGATCATGCCGGGTTGCATCGCCATGCTGGCCTCGGGAATCGCCCGGGAGATGCTTTGCGGGCCCTCGTGCACATTCAAAAAGTAGCCCACGCCGTGGCCGGTGCCATGGCTGAAGTCCAGCCCCGCCTCCCACAGCGGCTGGCGTGCAATGGCGTCCAGCATGGGCGAGAGCGTGCCCACCGGAAAGTGGGTGCGCGAGAGCGCCATGGTGCCCTTGAGCACCCGGGTGTAATCGCGCCGTTGCTGGGCCGTGGGCGTGCCAATCGGCCAGACGCGGGTGATGTCGGTGGTGCCGCCCAGATATTGGCCGCCGGAGTCGATCAAGAGCAGGCCGTTGCCCTCGATCACCGCATGATGCTCGGGCGTGGCGCGGTAGTGCGGCATGGCGCCGTTGGCATTGAAGCCGGCAATGGTGCTGAAGCTCAGGCCCACAAAGCCAGGCCGCTTGGCACGCTCTGCCGACAAGCGCTCGTCAATGGTGAGCTCGGTGATGCGCTCATGGCCCTGCGCCGCCTCAAACCAGGCATAAAACGCGCACATGGCGGCACCGTCTTGTTCCATGGCCTGGCGCACATGAGCGGCGTCTTCGGCGCTCTTGCGGCTCTTCAAAAATACGCTGGGGTTGATGGCTTCCACGACCTTGACCGCCTGTGGCACGCTGTTGCGCAGCCCCAGTGTGACGCGGCGTGGATCCAGCAGCAGCACGGCACCAGGCGGCAGTTGGCCCAAGGCGGGGCCGGCCTGCGCGTAGTCTTGAAACGTGATGGCCTCGGCTTTGAGGCGCGCTGTGAGCGCAGGGGCAAGCTTGCCGGGGGCGACAAAAATCGTGGCCTGGCGGGCGTCGATCAGGGTGTGGGCCAGGAACACCGGGTTGTAGGTGACGTCCGAGCCGCGCAGGTTAAAGAGCCAGGCGATATCGTCCACGGTGGAGATGAGGTGGTGGCTGGCGCCTTGTGCAGCCATGGCGGCACGCACCTGCGCCAGTTTGGTGGGGCGCGGCGTGGTGGCCCACTCCGGGTCGTGCTCGTAAATCGGCGCGGTGGGCAGGCTGGCGCGCTCTGGCCAGATCTGGGCCAGCAGGTCGATATCGGTGCGCAGGTTGGCGCCCACCTGGGTCAATGCCGCTTGCAACTGCTGGTGCGCGGCCAAGCTCAGTACCTGGCCATCCACACAGGCGGTTTGGCCTGCACTCAAGCGCTCGGCCAGCCATTGCACATGGCGTGTGGAGGCGCCACTGTCGATCTTGACCAGCGCAATGCCGCTGCCCGCCAACTCGTTTTCAGCTTGGGTCCAGTAGCGGCTGTCGGCAAACATAGCCGCTTCTGTCTGGGTGATGACCAGCGTGCCCATGGAGCCCGTGAAGCCGGACAACCATTGCCGCCCCTGCCAGCGCTCGGGCAAATACTCCGACAAATGCGGGTCGCTGGAGGGCACCAGCACGGCGGCCAGGCCGGCCTGGGTGAGGGCGCTTTGGGCGCTGGCAATGCGTTGGGCAAAAACCGAAGGGGCAGCAGTCATCAGGGTCCTTGAAGGGGGCAGGGTGGCGGTTGGGGGCGACTTTAAAAATTCATTTTAGGGGGCATCGCAGCCCATGACTGCTCAGGGAAAGCCCCCTGACGCTGGATCTCTGGTTTGACTTTATACTGTGTTTATAAACAGTATTTCTGATCTATCCGTGCACCATGCCGTCCCTATCCGATCCACCCGCCTACGCTGAGCTGCATTGCCTGAGCAACTTCAGCTTTCAGCGTGGCGCCTCGCACCCGCATGAGCTGGTGGCGCGCGCTGCGGCGTTGGGCTATAGCGCCCTGGCCCTGACTGACGAATGCTCGGTGGCTGGTGTGGTGCGCGCCCATACCGAGGCCAGGAAGCTGGGTTTGAAGCTGCTGCTGGGCGCTGAATTTGCCGTAAGCCACGCACCGGGGGCGGCGGGCTTGACGGTCATTGCGCTGGCGCGTCACCTGGCCGGCTGGGGCGACTTGTGCGAGTTCATCACCCAGGCCCGACGCAGTGCACCCAAAGGCGAGTACCGGGTTGATTGGGCTGGCGCCCCCTGGCATTTGCTGCAGGGCTGCGAAGTGTTGCTGGTATTGCCGCCTGCTATCACTATTGAATGTGCTTGTGCAATCAACACGTCGGCCAGAGGGCTTTTTGGTCATCATGTGTGGCTGGCGGTCGAGTTGCTGCTGGGCCCGGGTGATGCGCTGCAACTGCACAAGCTGACCCAGCTCTGCGGGCTCACGGGCGTGCCGCTGGTGGCGGCAGGGCAGGTGCACATGCATGTGCGTTCACGCAAGCCGCTGCAAGATGTGGCCACCGCCGTGCGCCTGGGCAAGCCGGTGGCTGAGTGCGGGTTTGCCTTGCAGCCCAATGCCGAGGCCCACCTGCGCGCCCGCGCCCGACTGGCGCAGATGTACCCGCCCGAGCTGCTGGCCAACACGCTGGAGGTGGCGGCGCGTTGCACCTTCAACCTGAATGAGTTGCGCTACCAGTACCCCATGGAGACCGTTCTGCCGGGTTTCACGCCAGCCCAAACCCTGCGTGAGTTCACCTTGAGAGGTGCGGCCCAGCGCTTCCCGCAGGGCATCGCACCCGCGGTGCAGCAGCAGCTTGAGCATGAGCTGGCGCTGATTGCCGAAATGAAATACGAGATGTATTTTTTGACCGTGCACGACATCGTGGCTTTTGCCCGCAGCCGGCATATCCTGTGCCAGGGGCGCGGCTCGGCGGCCAACTCGGCGGTGTGTTATTGCCTGGGCATCACCGAGGTGGACCCGTCGCGCATGAACATGCTGTTTGAGCGTTTTATCTCGCGGGAGCGCAATGAGCCGCCCGATATTGATGTGGACTTTGAGCACCAGCGCCGCGAAGAAGTCATTCAGTACATCTACACCAAATACGGGCGCGAGCGGGCGGCCCTCACGGCCGTGGTCACCAGTTACCGCCCGCGCAGTGCGCTGCGCGATGTGGGTCGCGCTTTGGGCATTGACGAGGCGCTGATCACGGCTTTGTCCAAAGAGCACCCCGGCATGTACAGCCGCGAGGTGCTGGCCGGGCGCCTGCAAGATGCGCTGGCGCGCCTGGGGCCGGCGTTTGAGCCACCCGCGCAGGCCGTGCTGGCGCAGTGGCTGCATTTGAGCCGGGAGATTCAGGGTTTTCCTCGCCATTTGAGCCAGCATCCCGGGGGCTTTGTGCTCACGCAAGGCCCGCTCATTCGTTTGGTGCCCATTGAGAACGCCGCCATGCCGGACCGCTCCATTGTTCAGTGGGACAAAGACGATCTTGATGAAATGGGCTTGCTCAAGGTCGATGTGCTCGCGTTAGGCATGCTGAGCGCCATTCGCCGCTGCCTGGACCTCATCAGTGCGCAGCGCGGCACGGTGTTCAGAATGCAGGACATTCCGGCTGAAGACCCCGCCACCTACGAGATGATTTGCCAGGCCGACACCGTGGGCGTGTTCCAGATCGAGAGCCGGGCGCAGATGAGCATGCTGCCGCGCCTCAAACCCCGCTGCTTTTACGACCTGGTGGTGGAGGTGGCCATCGTGCGCCCGGGGCCGATTCAGGGCGGTATGGTGCACCCGTATTTGAAGGCGCGCGAACATCCGGAGCAAGTGGTGTACGCCAGCCCGCAACTGAAAGAAGCCTTGAAGCGCACCCTGGGCGTACCGATTTTTCAGGAGCAGGTGATGCAGATCGCCATGGCTGCGGCCGACTTTTCAGCGGGCGAGGCCGACAGCCTGCGCCGCTCCATGGCCGCCTGGAAGCGCAAGGGCGGCGTGCACAAGTTTTATGACCGCCTGGTGGGCGGCATGCTCAAGAATGGCTACACCCCTGAGTTTGCCGAGAACATCTTTCACCAGATTGAAGGCTTTGGCGAATACGGCTTTCCCGAGAGCCACGCCGCCAGCTTTGCCCTGCTGGTGTACGTGAGTTGCTGGCTCAAACACCACGAGCCCGCCTGCTTTCTGGCCGCCCTGCTCAACAGCCAGCCCATGGGTTTTTACGGTCCGTCGCAACTCGTGCAAGACGCCCAGCGCCACGGCGTGGTCGTGCTGCCCGTCGATGTGACGCAAAGCGAGTGGGATAGCACGTTGGTAGCCCAGGGCGCGGTGGAAACCACAGGGTTGATTGAGCCAATGGAGCGAATGGGGTCAGATCCCGATTCAGGACAAAAATCTCCCCGGCGCATGTCACCCCGAACGAAATCGGGCTCTGACCCCTTTCGCGGGGGTGCTCAAAAACTCCCATCAACCGTTCGCCTAGGCCTGCGCCAGGTCAGCGGCCTCTCCAGCGCAGCCGCTCAGCGCATCACCGCCGCCCGCACCACCGCCCCCTTCACCAGCACCGAAGACCTGGCCCTGCGCGCCGGTCTGAACCAGGCCGACCTCAATGCACTGGCCAGTGCAGATGCCCTGCGGTCTTTGTCTGGCCACCGCCGCCAGCAAGTGTGGGACGCCTGCGCCCTGCACAGTGCCCCGCCTTTGCTGCGGGCTGTGCCGGTCGAAGAAGACCTGCTGACGCTGCCCGCCGCCAGCGAAGGCGAAGAAGTCCTGCTGGACTACGCCGCTTTAAGCATGACTTTAAGGTCCCACCCGTTGTCAATATTACGCTCGAAGCTATCAAAAATGAAGCTGCTCACGGCAGAGCAAATGCACAACTACCCCAGCGGCCGTTTGGTGCGCGCCTGCGGTCTGGTCACCATGCGCCAGCAGCCTGGTACGGCCAAAGGGGTGGTTTTTGTAACTTTGGAAGACGAGACTGGCAGTGTGAATGTGATCGTCTGGAAGAGCCTGCGCGAGCGACAGCGCCCGGAACTGCTCAAGTCACGCCTGCTGGCGGTCTACGGCGTGTGGCAGCGTGATGAGGAAAGTGGCGGCAACGTGCGCCATGTGATCGCCAAGCGCCTGGTGGACTTGACCCCCTTGCTGGGCGGCTTGACCACGCAGAGCCGGGAGTTTCATTGAAGGCAATGACTCGGTAAAAGCCGGGCCACAGATTTCATGGCTCAGATCCGCCGCGTTTCCAGCGGCCAGACCACATGGATGTCTGGTGCGTGCTACGTGGCACATTGGACCTACCGCAATGGCTTGTCGAAATTGATGTCATATGATTTAAGAATACGTTTCTGGACGACGAGCCAACATGACCATTAATATCCCAGCAATTCTGCGCGACACCCCACGGTACACCGCGGGGGCCTACTTCAACAGTGCAAATGCATCCCTGATGTCTCGCCCGGTGATCAGCGCCGTAGTGGATCATTTGCACCGCGAATCGGCTCTGGGTGCCTATGGCGCTGCCGCCACTGTGGCGACCGAACTGGCTGACCTTTACAGCGCAGCGGCCCAGTTGCTGGGGTGCGACCCGGATGAAATCGCCCTCACCGAGGGGCATACAGCAGGCTGGCGACAGGTCATAAGCGCCATGCAGTTTTTGCCCGGGGACCGCATCCTGGTGGGGCGCAGTGAGTGGGGCGGTAATTACGCCGCTTTGACGCACATCGCGCGTCGCTGTGGTGCCTTCGTAGAGCTTATTCCAAGCAATGAATTTGGCGAGGTCTGCCTGACGCAGCTGGCAGCCATGCTGAACGACCGGGTTCGATTGATCTCGCTGACCTGGTTGCCTGCCAATGGCGGTCTCATTAATCCGGCTGCAGCGGTGGGGGCTTTGGCGCAGGCATCGGGGGTGCCGTTTGTGCTCGATGCTGCGCAGGCTGTGGGGCAGTTGCCCGTCGATGTGCGGCAACTGGGTTGTGATGTGCTCACCGCGCCGGGGCGCAAGTGGTTGCGGGGTCCGCGTGGCACTGGTCTGATGTATGTTCGGCGGGGGTTTCTGGCGCAGCTGATTCCTCTGGTGGTGGATCAGTTCTCTGCGCCGTTTTCAGGCCAGGATTACAAACTGCGCGAGGACGCACGCCGGTTCGAGACATCCGAGGCCTGTTTCGCCGCGCGTCTGGGCTTGCGAGTGGCAATTCGCTCGGCATTGACACTGGGTATGGAGGCGATTGAGCAAAAAATCATCGAACGAGCACAAACTTTGCGTCAAGGATTGGCCGAGATTGAGTGCGTACAGTTGCATGATTTGGGGCGACGGCAGTCAGGCTTGGTGTCGTTCAACATTCCTGGCATGCCCGCCAGCGAGGTTCGAACACGGCTCATGTCATTGGGCGTCGAGGTCGGCGTCAATGGTGTGG
>CAZBKX010000645.1:0-1600 GCA_964492535.1 uncultured Rhodoferax sp.
GCGTGCACCAGATTGAACTGGAGATGCAAAACGACGAGCTTCGCCGCACACAAATCGAACTTGATCTGCTGAGAGCCCGTTACTTTGACTTGTACGACCTGGCCCCCGTGGGCTACTGTTCCATCGATGCGGACGGGCTGCTGGTGGAGGTCAATTTGCAGGCAGCCACGCTGCTGGCCATACCGCGCGCCCATCTGACCCGCCAACGAATCAGCCAACTGATTTTCAAGACAGACCAGGACATTTATTACCATTGCCGCAGGCAGTTGCTGGCAACCGACCAAGCGCAGCGCTGTGAGTTGCGCATGGTGAGGGGTGACCAGTCTTGCGTGTGGGTCAGTCTGGTGATCATTGGTGCGCAACATACGGACGGAACCGCCGGTATCCGCATGGTGGTGGCGGACATCAGCGAACGTAAAAAGCTGGACAGTGCACTGCAGGAAAAAAACAGGGAACTAGAGCGAGCCCGACAGGTGGCAGAGACCGCCAATCTGGCCAAGTCAGAATTTCTTTCGAGCATGAGCCATGAATTGCGCACGCCGCTCAATGCCATTCTGGGCTTTGCACAACTCATGGCACTAGGCGAGCCGAACGCCGCGCAACAGGCCAGCATCCATCAGATCCTTCGGGCTGGCTGGTACCTGCTGGAGTTGATTGACGACATCCTCGATATGGCACTGATCGAGTCAGGTAAGCTGGTGCTGACGCTGGAAACAACCTCGCTCCAAGAAGTACTGCAGACCTGCGAAGAAATGATTCAGACGCAGGCGCAGCAGAGCCACATCACGGTCAGCTTCTTGCCCCCCGCCCGTCCCGTCTTTTTGAATGCGGACGCCAGCCGTGTTCGCCAGGTGCTGATCAACCTGTTGTCAAATGCCATCATTTACAACACGAAAGATGGGGCGGTAGAGGTCAGCTGCAGCCAGCGGGGCGCAGGCCGCGTGCGTATTCAGGTGCGCGACACGGGGCATGGCCTGCCTGCTGAAGTCGTGGGTCAGCTGTTTCAGCCCTTCAACCGTCTGGGCCAGGAGAAAGGTCTCACGGCCGGGACCGGCATCGGCTTGGTCATGAGTCAGCGGCTGGTGAAGCTGATGGGGGGTGACATCGGGGTGGAAAGCAGGGTGGGGGTGGGCAGCGTGTTCTGGTTCGAACTCAATCTTGCGCCCGACTGATACTCAGGGTGGATACCGTGCCAGCGCCGCGTAACCCAGCTTACCCGTGCGCATGACCAGCATGATCTCCTTGACCTCGCCCAAGTCCTCGTACTGCTGGTTGAACACCGCGTTTCCCATCAACGTACCGGCCCCCATCAAGGTGGAGCTCGGGCCAGCTATGGTGAGCAGCTCGTACATGCCGTGGCTGTCGTGCTCTTCGTAGTTGATCTCACTACTGTCCGGTCAAAAGTCGAACAAAATCAATTGGTTAGCAACGGGCATTGCTTGAGTTTGTAAGTCATCGGCCTGCAAGGCGCATGAAACCTGGGTTTTCTCAAAAACTGAGACCGACAAAATCTGGTGACTGTTCAGCCCTAGGCTAACGCTAAGGGATGTCCGGCGAAAGCTGCCTGCATGGCGTGAAGCATGCCGAAGCCTTGTTTGCG
>CAZBKX010000646.1:0-2824 GCA_964492535.1 uncultured Rhodoferax sp.
CCTGGATTCTGCTGCTGGCCTGGAGCAATACCAGCGTTACATGCAGGCGTCACTTCCCCGCGCGTTTGCGGTGGCGCCTGGCCGGAAGCACTGGGCCTGGAATTCAGGCAGCCCGGATGAGGTGAATGCGCAGGCCCTCAAGCGTTGTGAAGAGCGGGCCCAACAGGCCTGCGTTTTGTACAGTGTGGACAACAACGTGGTCTACAAATAAGGTGGCTGCCATCTGTCGGTGAGATTCTTGTAGCGCACGATCTAACGAAGACTTGAATAGCTATTAAATAAATAGCTATTCAGGCATATAAATCGCCAGCTAGAGCCTGATTTCTTTATAAATAAGGCTTTTTGACGTCCGTTTGCCCAAAGTTTGCCCAAAGACAGGCCTCCCACCCGGCCTCACACGCCCAGATAACCCGAGAGTTCCGGGCTGACGGCCAGCGTCTGCGACGGTCCGTGCAGCACCACCTGCCCTTTTTGCAGCACCAGCGCCTGGTCGGACTGCGACAGCAGCCTGCGGTAATCGCGGTCCACAACCAGGGTCGCCACGCCGCAGCTGCGGATTTTCGCGATCACGCGCCAGATCTCGGCCCAGATCAGGGGTGCCAGACCTTCAGTCGCTTCATCCAGCACGATGAGTTCCGGGTGCGTCATCAGAGCCCGGCCAATGGAGAGCATCTGTTGCTCGCCACCCGACAACTGGGCGCCCAGGTTGGTCAGGCGCGCCTGCGCCGCCAGCCGGCGGTTCTCGAACACAGTCAACGCGGGGCAAATGGTATTGCGCTGGTAGCTGCGCTCCAGCCCGGCCCGGCGCGTGCACCGCTGCGGTTGCGTCCCGTGGGTCACGTCCTGCCCCAGCTGCTCGACCTGGCCTGATAAGGGGGAGATTTCGCCCGAAAAACATTGATTTGCATGCTCAAGGTGTCTGTGCGCTGACGAACCAAGCCAGGGCCACCTGCCCGACTACCCCGCGATGGCGCCACCGATTCATATGTCAACCGTCTATTGTTTCTAATTTAGAAAAAATATATTTCAATATTTTTTGTTTATTTTCTTTAAAAGAAATTATATGGTTCATCCATCGACGAGACGACTGCAATACCAGCCTCTTCGAATCCGGCCAGACAGACACCAAACGCCTGCTGACCGACTCTTTTCAACCTTGTAAGGACGACACCATGAATCGCAAGACTCTGTCTATCATTACTTTGACACTCGCAGCTCTGGCTGGTGGAAACGCCATGGCCCAGAACGCCGGCCCGGTTGACGCGTATGCCAAAGCCCAGCAAGCAAATTCTGGCAGCTTTGCCGCCAAATTGAGCACCCAGCTCAGCCGCGACGCAGTGCAGGCCGAACTGCGTGACGCCGTGCGCACCGGCGACATGGTGGCCAACGGCGAAACCGG
Organism: uncultured Rhodoferax sp.; assembly: GCA_964492535.1. Lineage (GTDB taxonomy): Bacteria > Pseudomonadota > Gammaproteobacteria > Burkholderiales > Burkholderiaceae_C > Rhodoferax. Next base: position 1,400 of record CAZBKX010000646.1, read on the forward strand.
CATGAAGCTCAACGAAGTGTTCCCTGGCCGTTACGCCAACACGTCCTGAGAGTGGAACAAAGACGCACTTCGTGCTATTTAATAAATAGCGATATAGCTTTATAAATCGCCGGCCAGAGGCTGCTTTATTCATAAATAAGCCTCTAAAACCCCAAAAAAGCCGCCAGGTACCTCCTGGCGGCTTTTTTGCGCTCATCACTGCTCGGCAAAGGCCCGCTCAATGACAAAGTCACCCGGCTTGGTGGTGTTGCCTTCCATGAAACCGCGCTTTTCCAGCATGTGTTTCAGGTCGCGCAACATGGACGGGCTGCCACACAGCATGACGCGGTCGGTGGCGGGATCGAGTTTGGACAGGCCCAGGTCAGCCTCCAGCTTGCCGCTCTCCAGCAGGTCGGTCATGCGGCCCTGGTTGCGAAAGGGCTCACGCGTGACGGTGGGGTAATAGAGCAACTGGTTGGTCACCATCTCGCCCAGGAACTCATGGTCGGGCAGCTCATGCATGAAGTAGTCGTAATAAGCCAGCTCGGCCACTTCACGCACGCCGTGCACCAGGGCCACCTTCTCAAACCGCTCGTAGGTGGCCGGGTCACGCGCCACGCTCAAAAACGGGGCAATGCCGGTGCCGGTGCCCAGCAAGTACAGGTTTTTTCCGGGCAGGAGGTAGTCGATCAACAGCGTGCCGGTGGGCTTCTTGCCCACCACAATCTTGTCGCCCACCTGGATGTGCTGCAGCTTGGAGGTGAGTGGGCCGTCCTGCACCTTGATGCTCAAAAACTCCAGATGCTCTTCGTAGTTGGGGCTGACGATGCTGTAGGCGCGCAGCAGCGGCTTGCCGTTCTCCTGGCGCAGGCCAATCATCGTGAAATGCCCGTTGGAGAAGCGCAACGCCGGGTCTCGCGTGGTCGTGAAGCTGAACAGGCGATCGGTCCAGTGGTGGACGCTTAAAACGGTTTCATCGAGAAATGCACTCATGGCGGGCCTTGCAAAAATTCAAAAAGGAGATTGGGGGAAACCCTGGAGTGTAAAACCCCGGGCGCAAGGTTCACCGGCTTGCGCGAATCCGCCCCAAAAGCGCCACCACGGCGGGGTCACTCAAGGCGTGGGCGCCAGTGTCCTGAATTTGCGAGCGCACGAGTCGCTCCAGCATCTCGGCCTGCGGCGTCACCGGGCCAAAGAACCTTGGCTCCTCCCCCACCGCCAGCAGCAGGGTCGGAAAGTTCTCCACATCCAGCGGGTCCAGAACGACAGCCTCGTCCTCCACATCCATCCACAGGAACTCGATGGTCGGGAATTTGGCCCGCACCTGATCAAACCGGGCGCGGTAGTCGCCGCACACCCCGCACCAGGCGGCGCACAAACAAACAACAAGCCCATCGGGCACAGAAGACGGGTGATCAGGGTTCATGGTGGGTTGATCTCAACAAT
>CAZBKX010000647.1:0-2427 GCA_964492535.1 uncultured Rhodoferax sp.
CAAACAGCGCTTCGCGCGAGCCGTTGACGGGCAGCATTTGCGTGGCCGGGTCCAGGCTCAGGCCATAGCGCTTTTGCAGCCACTGGGCAAAGGCTTCACGCAGCTTGGGCTCGCCGCCTGTGGCGGGGTAATTGGAGAGCCCGCTGGGGGTGCTGACAATCGAGTCGATCATCGCCTGCTGAATGAAAGCAGGCGTGGGGTGCTTGGGTTCACCCATGCCCAGGCTGATGGGGCGCAAGGCCGGATTGGGTGTGGTGCCGGCAAAAAGCTGGCGCAGCCGCTCGAACGGATACGGCTGGAGGCGTGAAAGCAGAGGGTTCATAGCCCTCGATTATCCCGCCAAGCGCCGGAATTGCTGGCAGCGCCCCTGCAGGGCGGGAGATGCCTGCGCTATTTTTTGACTTTTTTGCGAGCAGTTGCCGCTTTCTTGACAGCTACCGGCTTCGGGGGCGGTGCTTTTGGCGCGTTCCCAATCATGTTTTTGACGGGGCAGATCCCGAAGACTGGGCATTTTGGGCAGCCAACAGCCAGGGCAATAGGGCAAAGGGTCATGTAGTCTCTTCTGAATGAATGCTTGCGCGAGGCTGTGCAGTATGCGCCGTTGGAGGCGCTTCAGGGTTCATTCAGTGAGTAGCGCAACTCTAAAGTTGCGGCATCTGCCAATTCAGATCGACACATGCTGCGCTAGAGCCTTCAGGCCCAGCCAGTGGTGGGCCGCCTGTTGCAGGCGCGCGCCATCTCCCGTGCTGAACAAGAGGCAGTGGCCGGGTGTGCCGCGCTTGGACAACTCACCCACTACCCGGCGGGTTTGGAGCGCCACCGCAGCGCCGTTGTCAATGAGTTGCACTTCCGGCCCGATTAATTCGCGCAGTTCAATACTGGCGAAGGGGTAGTGCGTGCAACCGAGTACCACAGCGTCAATTTGACCAATTTTTAAGCCAAATTGGTCTCTGGCCGGCATGTAATATGCGCAAAGCGCTCTTATTTCAGGAGTGTATCCGCGTTCTATGGCGTCGGCCAGTCCGTCGCAGGCCTGGCACACAAACTCGGCTTGGGTGGCTAGCGAAGCGCGCAGGGCGCGAAACCTGGCGCTCTCCAGCGTGCCCCGGGTGGCCAGCACCGCAATGCGCCGGGTTGTGCTGTGCGCCACAGCAGGTTTGAGGGCAGGCTCCACGCCCACGATGGGGAGCCCGGGGTGGGTCTGGCGCAGTACCTCAATGGCGGCTGCAGTGGCTGTGTTGCAGGCCACCACCAGCGCCTTGATGTGGTGTGTTGTCGTGAGATACCCCGTGATGGCCTTCGCTCTGGCCGTGACGTAGGCATCATCGCGTTCACCGTAAGGGGCGTGGGCGCCATCAGCCACATACACAAAGTCCTCATGGGGCAACTCGGCGCGCAAGGCTTCAAGAATGCTCAGGCCCCCGATGCCGCTGTCGAACACGCCGATCGGGCGCTCAGTTCGATCCAATGCATCGGGGGTCGATGGGGTTCTCAATTACGCGCTGGCGACCGTGATGCCTTTGAACTCGCCCGTGGCGATGCGTTCTTTCCACTCGGCCGGGCCGGTGATGTGGGCGCTGGTACCGCCGGAGTCCACCGCCACGGTCACGGGCATGTCCACCACGTCAAATTCGTAAATGGCTTCCATGCCCAAGTCGGCAAACCCCACCACTTCGGCGTGCTTGATGGCTTTGCTCACCAAGTAGGCCGCGCCCCCCACAGCCATCAGGTAGGCGCTCTTGTGCTTTTTGATGGCTTCAATGGCGACCGGGCCGCGCTCGGCTTTGCCGACCATGGAGATCAGGCCCGTCTCAGCCAGCATCATCTCGGTGAAGTCGTCCATGCGGGTGGCGGTGGTCGGGCCAGCGGGGCCGACGGCTTCGCCTTTGACCGGGTCAACCGGGCCAACGTAGTAAATCACCCGGTTGGTGAAGTCCACCGGCAGTTTTTCGCCCTTGGCCAGCATGTCCTTGATGCGCTTGTGCGCGGCATCCCGGCCAGTGAGCATCTTGCCGTTGAGCAGCAAGGTGTCGCCGGGCTTCCAGCTCGCGACTTCTTCCTTGGTCAGCGTGTTGAGGTCGACCTTCTTGCTCTTGACGTAGTCGGGTGCCCATTGAACGTCAGGCCACAAGTCCAGGCTGGGGGGTGTCAGGTACACCGGGCCGCTGCCATCCATCACAAAGTGGGCATGGCGGGTGGCGGCGCAGTTGGGGATCATGGCCACGGGTTTGCTGGCAGCATGGGTTGGGTACATCTTGATCTTGACGTCCAGTACCGTGGTCAGGCCACCCAGACCTTGGGCACCAATGCCCAGCGCGTTGACCTTGTCGAACAATTCAAGCCGCAGGGCTTCGACCTTGGACAGTTCTGCGCCGCTGGCGGCCTTGGCCTGCAGCTCGTACATGTCGAGGTCGTCCATCAGGCTTT
>CAZBKX010000648.1:0-3865 GCA_964492535.1 uncultured Rhodoferax sp.
GCAACGGGTTTTGCGCAGGTCAAGGAGGAGCCCGCAAAGCGGGCGGGGGACACGGAGCAAAACCCGTTGCCGCCCCACCGCCCAGTATTTGTGATCGAAGCGGACGAATACGACACCGCGTTTTTCGACAAGCGCAGCAAATTTGTGCACTACCGGCCTCGCACCGCCGTGCTCAACAACCTGGAGTTTGACCACGCTGACATCTTTGATGACCTGGCCGCCATTGAGCGCCAGTTTCACCACTTGGTGCGTACTGTGCCGGGCCGGGGCCCGCACGGCACAGGTCGTATCGTGGTCAACGGCCTGGAAGAAAGTCTGGCGCGGGTATTGCACATGGGCTGCTGGAGCGAGGTGTGCAGCTTTGGGGCGACGGTGAGCGATTTCACGGCGCTGGGCGAACCCCATGATTTTGATGTGCTGCACCAAGGACGCACCGTAGGTCATGTGGCCTGGGGCTTGAGCGGCGTGCACAACCAGTTGAATGCGCTGGCAGCCATTGGCGCAGCGCAGCACGTGGGGGTGTCGCCCGGAGCCGCTACCGCAGCCTTGGCCCGCTTTGAGAACGTGAAGCGCCGCATGGAAGTGCGCGGCACCGTGGTGCGGCCGGGCGGCAACATCACGGTATACGACGACTTCGCCCACCACCCGACGGCTATTCGCACCACGGTGGATGGCTTGAGGCGTTGCCTGAAACCCGGAGAACGCATTCTGGCCATCTTCGAGCCACGGTCCAACACCATGAAGCTCGGCGCCATGAAGGCCCAACTGCCCTGGAGCCTGGAACTGGCCGACTTGGCGTTTTGCCACAGCGGGGGGCTGGGCTGGGACGCCCGGGAGGCCCTGGCTTCCATGGGTGAGCGGACGCAGGTGGCGGACTCCATTGACCAACTGGTCGCCCAAGTGGTAGCACAGTCCCGCCCCGGTGACCACCTGGTGTGCATGAGCAATGGCGGCTTTGGTGGCGTTCACCTCAAGCTGCTGCAATCACTTCAAAATCAATAGCTACCGAGGCAATAGATTCGCCGGCCAGAGGCCAAAAAGACCTCAAAACCCTCCCAACCGGCCGTTTAACGTGCGCGGCGAGCCAAAACTGCCTGCGACAGCACATCCAGCGAGGCCAGCGAGTCGTCCCAGCCCAGGCAAGCGTCGGTGATGCTCTGGCCGTAGGCCAACTTGGAAGCATCATCTTTGCCGGGTGTGAACTTCTGGGCACCGGCCGTCAAGTGACTCTCCACCATCACACCAAACACGCTGGTTGAACCGCCGGTAATTTGGTTTGCGATGTCTTTCGCCACTTCCAGTTGCTTCTCGTGCTGCTTGCTGCTGTTGGCGTGGCTGCAATCCACCATCAAGGTGGCAGGCAGTTTGGCCTTCACCAGATCCTGGCAGGCCGACTCTACGCTGGCAGCGTCATAGTTGGGCGCCTTGCCACCGCGCAGGATGACGTGGCAGTCCGGGTTGCCGTGGGTTTGCACAATCGCCACCTGGCCGTTTTTGTGTACCGACAAAAAGTGATGTCCACCGGCTGCGGCCTGAATGGCATCGGTGGCTATTTTGATATTCCCGTCGGTGCCATTCTTGAAGCCAATCGGCGCCGACAGGCCGGAAGCCAACTCGCGGTGCACCTGACTCTCGGTGGTGCGCGCACCAATGGCGCCCCAAGAGATCAAGTCCCCCAGGTCCTGGGGAGAAATCACGTCCAGAAACTCGCTGCCAGCAGGCAGGCCCAGGCGGTTGATCTCGATCAGCAATTGGCGGGCCATGCGCAGGCCCTCATCAATCCGGAAGGTCTCGTCCAGGTACGGGTCGTTGATCAGACCTTTCCAGCCCACCGTGGTGCGGGGCTTCTCGAAGTACACGCGCATCACGATCTCGAGTGTGTCGGCGTACTTCTCGCGCTGCACCTTGAGTTGGCGGGCGTATTCCAGGGCGGCAGCCGGGTCGTGAATCGAGCAAGGGCCAATCACGACCAGCAGGCGGTCGTCATTGCCGGCCATGATGTCGTGAATACGGCGGCGTGTGTCACTGATGAGCGCCTCAACGGGCGTACCCTGAATCGGGAAAAAACGGATCAAATGTTCTGGAGGAGGCAACACGGTGATGTCCTTGATGCGTTGGTCATCGGTCTGACTGAGGCGGTCGTTGGGGCGGGCGGTGGCTTGCGCATACCAACTGTCCGCAGGGACTGCAGTGGCTTCGGATTTCATGGTGAGGCTCCTAGGTCAAAGTAATCGAGTCAAAAAAGCATAAAAAAACCGCCGGGGGTGCCGGCGGTTTTTGGAAGATCAGGACGTTTTTTTCAGGTACGTTCAGAACTCTCTACCGCCGCAGGCGCTTGAGAACCAAAAATAGCTAAAGAAAAAATGAACCGAATTCATGGCTTTAAATGTAGCACAGTGGGCTGGTAGCGAGCTTACGCCGTGCCACCCACTGTGAGGCCATCAATGCGCAAGGTGGGCTGTCCCACACCCACCGGCACGCTCTGGCCTTCCTTGCCACAGGTGCCCACGCCGCTGTCGAGCTTCATGTCGTTGCCGATCATGCTGACGCGCTTGAGGCATTCCGGGCCACTGCCAACCAGGGTGGCGCCTTTGACGGGGTACAAAATCTTGCCGTTTTCCACCCAATAGGCTTCACTCGCTGAAAACACGAACTTACCCGACGTGATGTCGACCTGCCCGCCACCGAAGTTGGTGGCGTACAGGCCCTTCTTGATGCTGGCGACGATTTCTTCAGGTGATTTGTCGCCACCGAGCATGTAGGTGTTGGTCATGCGAGGCATGGGCACGTGGGCATAGCTCTCGCGCCGGCCATTGCCGGTGGGCGCCACGCCGGTCAGACGAGCATTCATGGCGTCCTGGATGTAGCCCTTCAGAATGCCATCTTCAATCAGCACATTGCGCTGGCTGGCATTGCCCTCGTCATCCACATTCAGGGAGCCGCGGCGATCGGCAAGGGTGCCGTCATCCAGCACGGTCACACCTTTGGCCGCCACACGCTGGCCCACACGGCCACTGAAGGCGCTGGACCCCTTGCGGTTGAAGTCGCCTTCCAGACCATGCCCAATAGCTTCGTGCAACAAGATGCCTGGCCAGCCCGAGCCCAGCACCACGGTCATTTCGCCGGCCGGTGCGGGCCGCGCATCCAGGTTGGTGAGGGCTGCCTTGAAGGCCTCGTCCACATACTGACCAATGATGGCATCGTCAAAGTAGGCGAGCCCGAAGCGGCCACCACCCCCGGCAGACCCCATTTCACGGCGGCCTTTTTGTTCGGCAATGACGGTCACGCTCAAACGCACCAGGGGGCGCACATCGGCCGCCAGAGTGCCATCGGCGCGGGCCACCATCACCACATCGTATTCAGCGGCCAACCCGGCCATGACTTGCGCCACACGCGGATCTTTGGCCCGGGCGAGTTTCTCGACTTTTTCAAGCAGCTTGACCTTGGCTGTACTGTCCAGCGTGGCTATCGGGTCCAGGCCTTTGTACAAGGAACGGGCCGAGGCGATCTTTTTGGTGGCCGTCTTGATGCGACCCGTCTGGGCCGCGCTGGAAATGGTGCGCACCGTGCGCGCCGCATCGAGCAGCGAAGCCTCCGAGATGTCGTCTGAATAGGCAAACGCCGTCTTCTCGCCACTCACGGCACGCACGCCCACCCCTTGGTCGATGCTGAAAGAGCCGGTCTTGACGATGCCCTCCTCCAGACTCCAGCCCTCGGAGCGGGTGTACTGAAAGTACAGGTCGGCTTCATCGACCTTGTTCGCCTTGATTTCAGCTAGAGCGCGGGCCAAGTGGGACTCATCCAGGCCAAACGGGGTGAGCAACAGGGACTTGGCAACGGCCAAGCGTTCGATGGTGGGTTCGCG
>CAZBKX010000649.1:0-2235 GCA_964492535.1 uncultured Rhodoferax sp.
ACAGAAAAAAATGCATGAGTGGACATCAATTCTCACCCTCGTCAATCAATATCTTTCAAATGCAATTGCCCTGATTCATCTGGGAAGCGTGCATGAGAGTCACCCTGTCAAGGGCAAAATCATCCCGGCCGTGAACGGCATTGGCCTGTTCGTGGTCCTGGGCGAAATCATGGTCGCCCCACTTGTTGATTCGCTCGCGCCACAATAGCTCGCTGTTGATAAATGAAACCTCGAGAATTATGAAATCCGGAAAAAAATACAAGTTCGAGACGCTGGCCGTTCATGCAGGGCATGGCGTCGACGCCAGCACGGGGGCGGTCACCGAGGCCATTCAACTGTCCACCACGTTTGAGCGAGATGCAGACGGCGGCTACTCCCGCGGTTTTTTGTATTCACGCAACCACAATCCCAACCGCAACGCCCTGGAAGCTGCGCTGGCGGCCCTGGAAGGCGGCGCGGCGAGCGCGGCCTTTGGCTCAGGCCTGGCGGCGGTCACAGCCGTCTTTCAGGGATTGGCGCCGGGAGACCATGTCATTGCCCCGGTGGACATCTACCACGGCACAGCCAATGTGCTCAAGCACTTGTTCGCCAAATGGGGGGTCACCGCGTCGTTCATCGACATGACCAAGCTTGACACGATCCGCAGTACGCTCACGCCGCAAACCAAGATCATCTGGATCGAAACGCCATCGAACCCGCTGCTGCAATGTGCAGACATCACCGCCATTGCGGAGATTGCGCACCAGCATGGCGCGCGCGCGATTGCCGACAACACCTTTGCCAGCCCGGTGCTGCAGCAACCCCTGGCGCTCGGTTGCGACATGGTGATGCATGCCACCACCAAGTACCTGGGCGGGCGCAGCGATGTGCTCGGTGGCGCGGTCATTACCCGGCTTGACGACGCGCACTTTGCCCAGTTGCGCACGGCCCAATTGTTTGGCGGTGCCGTGCCTTCGCCCTTTGATTGCTGGCTGGTGATGCGCAGCCTGCCCACCTTGCCCTACCGCATGCAGGCGCACTGCGCCAACGCCAAAAAAGTGGCCGAGTTCCTGCAAGAACACAAAAAAGTGAGCGTGGTGCATTACCCGGGCTTGGCCAGCAACCCGTTTCATGCAGTCGCGTCCAAACAGATGTCCGGCTTTGGCGGCATGCTCTCTTTCGAGGTCAAGGGCGGCAAGGAGGCGGCCATGGCTTTGGCTGCGAATGTCGAAATCTTCACCCGGGCCACCAGTCTGGGCGGCGTGGAGAGTCTGATCGAACACCGCGCCTCGATTGAAGGCCCCGAGAGCAAAACGCCTCAAGGGCTCTTGCGCGTGTCGGTGGGTCTGGAAAACGCCGATGACCTGATTGATGACCTGACTGCAGCGCTCACGCACTGCACATGAACCAGCGGTGGGTTGTGGGCCTGATCGCGCCTGACCAGTCCGGTTTTAGCGTGGGCACGCTCCGGTTCGCCTGTGGTCCTTGGCGAAAAAAAACGATGGCCGCCTAAAAGCGGGCGTCCAGCCATTGCCGCAGCGCAGCAAACACCGGCTCAGGCTGCAGCTCATTGAAAATTTCGTGGCGCAAATCATCGAAACACTGCGCTGTGACCACCTGCTGCGGAGCCTGCGCGGCGAAGGCGCGGCTGCCCGCCGGGTTGACTAACTTGTCTGCACCGGCATACAGGAGCAAAGTCGGTATTTGCCACCGTGAGGCCAGGGCGACCGTGGCGGGCCCTGCATCGGCAATGAAACGGGCCAACCGCCCCGAGATACGGTCATGTACCAGTGGGTCGGCGAGGTAGGCCGCCACCACAGCGGGGTCATGCGAGATCAGTGAGGCGTCCAGCCCGTTGCCCACGCGCAGGTTGGGCGCGATTTTGGGCAACACAGCAACCAACCATTTTTGAATAGCGCTGAGCCCCGGGTCCAGCGCAGGTGACGACAACACCAGCGCGTCAACCGGTCTCATCGCCAGCGACACGAAGCGCGCAGCCACCAAACCACCCAGGCTATGACCCAACAAGATCAACGGCGTATCGGGCGGCATGCGGGCTCGGGTGGTGTCGACAAGATCGGCCAAATCGTCCAGCAGGCGTGCGTCAGAGGGCAGACCACCCCGCGGGCCGCCTGACTCGCCATGACCATACTGGTCGTAGCCACGCACCGCAAAACCCCAGGCATTCAATTGGCTGACCACCACCCCATATCGTCCCGCATGCTCACCCAGACCGTGCACCAGAAGAACCACGCC
>CAZBKX010000650.1:0-5779 GCA_964492535.1 uncultured Rhodoferax sp.
GTTCACACCGACGACCACATCCACGGTGGCGAGTCCCTGGCTCAGTGGGTGCAGGACGAAGCCACAAGCCGTCTGGCCCGGTTTCGTGACAACATCACCCGCCTTGAAGTCTTTCTGACCGACCTGGACGCCGGCAAATCCGGCGCCAACGACAAGCGTTGCCGCGTGGAAGCCCGCGTGGCCGGTCGCCAGCCGGTCACAGTCACCGCAGACGCCAGCAAAATGGCTGCTGCCTTCATTGATTCGGTGGAGAAGCTCACGCGTGCGCTGGACGCCGATCTGGGGCGCATCAAGGACCGCAACGGTCGCGACACGATCCGCGCCATCCAGGAATAGGGCCGGCCGCGGCAAACGCATAAGGTTATGAGGACAAAGTCGTTCGCAAGGGGTGCCGGCTGCGCTAAAGTGGTTTCGCTCTAGTCACCCTGGAACCCCTTGATGAAATACAAACACCTTGTTCTGGCAGCCGCTTTGCCCGCCTTGGTGCAGGCCAAGCCGTTCAAATGGTCCCGCTCCATAGACATCTCCTCGTGGGACATCCATGCCCAGAACGTGGGCCCCAACAACACCCTGCACGCGGCTGTTTATGACACACTGGTGGAGTACAACAGCAAAACCTTCAAGCCCGAGCCGTCCCTGGCCACCGAGTGGAAGCGCATCAGCCCCACTCAGTTGCGCCTGAGCTTGCGCAAAGGCGTGAAGTTTGCTGGGGCAAAGGCAAGTACCCCACCAATGTGACCACGATTGTCTACACCCCCATCAAGTCGGATGCCACCCGCACAACGGCCCTGCTCTCGGGTGAAATTGATTTTGTGATTGACCCCAGCCTGCAAGACCTGGCCCAGCCCACCGGCACCCTGATTGCCCGCCAGGTCAATGGCTGGACGACCAAGGGCGATGTGCGCTACCCGTTTGACGCAGCAGCAGCCCAGAAGCTGCTGGCGGAGGCCGGTTACCCGCAGGGCTTTGAGGTGGACTTTGCGTGCAGCGCGGGGCGCTACATCAACGATGAGCAGCTGTGCCAGGCCATCACTGCGCAATGGGCCAAAGTGGGCTTGAAAGCCAAGCTGCGCTCGCTGCCCTTTGCCACCTATTTTCCGATGATTCAGCGCAACGAGGCCAGCATCTACCTGCTGGGCTGGGGCGTGCCGACGTTTGACGCCTTCTACACACTGCAGTCGCTCATTCGCTCGCCCGGTGCCGGCGGTGACGGGAACTTCAATCTGGGGCGTTTCAGTGACCCGCAGCAAGATGCGCTGATTGAACGGATCAAGAAAGAAACCGACGCCACCACGCGCAACGGCCTGATCGAGAAAGCCCTGATTCAGGACCACGCCCTGATCTCGCACATTCCGCCGTACAACCAAGTCATCCCCTGGGCTGCGTCCCAAAAAGTGGACGTACTGCACCGCGCGGACAACCGCATTGACTGGCGAGTTTTGAAGGTGAATTAGAGCGTAATGATCCGTGAGCGGTTCTCAAAAGGATAAATCATGACCTCAGGCAACCCCTTCAAGGCCGCATTGGCCCGTGGCCAGCAACACATCGGCCTCTGGCTCTCCATGGCCGACCCTTATCTGGCCGAGGTCAGCGCCACCGCCGGATTCGACTGGTTGCTGATTGACGGCGAGCATGGGCCCAACGACCTGCGCAGCACCCTGGCCGCGCTCCAAGTCATCGCACCCTACGCCTCTGCACCGGTGGTGCGGGCTGTGGTGGGGGATGTGGCCCTGATCAAGCAGTTGCTGGACATTGGTGCCAAAAATCTGCTCATTCCGATGGTGGATACGCCCGAGCAGGCTCGCCTGATCGTCAGCGCCACGCGCTACCCGCCGATGGGCATTCGCGGCGTGGGCAGTGCCGTGGCCCGCGCCTCATTGTGGACGGCGCGCGCCGACTACATGAGCGTGGCCGACCAGGAGGTATGCCTGCTGGTGCAGGCCGAGACCGTCACCGCCATGACCAACCTGGAGGCCATTTGCGCGGTGGACGGGGTCGATGGTGTGTTCATCGGTCCCGCCGACCTGGCCGCGTCCATGGGCCACCCGAGCAACCCCGGCCACCCCGAGGTGCTGGCCGCCATCGAGCGGGCCATTGCCACCATCGTGGCGAGTGGCAAGGCCGCTGGCACGCTCACCTCGGACCCTGCGCTGGCGCACCACTACCTGGCCCTGGGCTGCACGTTTGTGGCCACGGGCGTGGACGTGTTGGTGTATGCCAACGCCATTCGCCGGCTCTCGGCAGACTTCAAGCCATCCACAGCCACCGCGCCTGCAGGCCCCGGCGCCGCTTACTGAGCCGCCCTTCAAGCGCCCGCCTACGGCACCACGTACCTGTCCCGAAGGTGCTGCCGGCGGTCGTTGTCACGTTGGCTCGAGGCAGTCTGGATGACAGGCTGTCCACGCCTCCCTACACAAATTGTCAATAACTCCCTACAGACGAAATCAAGAGAGCCGACCTACAGTGCTTACAGGGATTGAATCCGATGCCTTTTCGGCGTCGCTTTCGTCCAAGTAAAAAAACATGCGCTGTCACACCTCTTTTTTGATCTTTCTGGCCAGTCTGGGCGCGGGCCTTTCGGCCCGGGCGAACGAGCAGCTTTTGCAGTTGCGGCTGGAGGCTTTGCTGGCCCTTGAGGTCAGCAGCGCATCGCGCAAGCTCCAGGTGGTGCAAAGCGTAGCTGCCGCCGTTTTTGTGATCTCGCGCGACGACATCGCACGCTCGGGTGCGAGCAGCATTCCCGAGGCCTTGCGTCTCGCTCCTGGCGTGGAGGTGGCGCGCATGGGCAATAACCGCTGGGCGGTCAGCATTCGAGGCTTCAATGGCCGCTTTGCCAACAAGCTGCTGGTGCTCAAAGATGGTCGAAGCGTTTACTCGCCGCTCTTTTCCGGCGTGGTGTGGGAGGCTGAAGATGCCTTGCTGGACGATATTGATCGCATCGAGGTGATCCGTGGCTCCGGCGCTGCGATGTGGGGCTCCAACGCGGTCAACGGGGTGATCAATATCATTTCACGCTCGGCGTCTGACACTCCGGGCACGCTGGCCGTGGCATCGGTGGGCTCCAACCAGTCGGGTCTGGTCAGCGTGCGCCAAGGGTTCAGGCTGGCGGGCGGGGACATCCGCCTGTCCTTCAAAGGCTTTGATAGGGCCCCTGGCAAGTCTCCTGACGGAACGCAGGGCAATGATCGCTGGCAGGCTGGGCGCATCGGGCTGCGCGGTGACTGGCAAGCCGGTGATGGTGCGCGCTGGACGCTCCTGGGCGAGACCCACCGCACCCGGGCTGATGACCGGCTTGATTACACGCGCTATAGCATCCAGCCCGCGCAGTTTGACATTGACCAGCGCAATACCGGCACACACCTGCTGCTGCGCCACGAGCAGCCCATGCCGGACGCAGGCCAGTTGGACTGGCAATTCTCGGCAGAGACGACCGACCTGAACTTGCAGACCCTGATACGTGAAAGCCGCCAGACCTACGCCGGTGAATTCCAGCGCCGCTTGCCTCTGGGCCGACATGAGCTCACTTGGGGTGCTTCTTACCGCTACTCGCATGACCGCATTGATGTGACGAGCCCAACAATTTTTGGCGCCAATGCATTCAACCGACCCCATCGGGACTGGCGCAATGCCAGTGTCTTTGTTCACGATGACTATGAGCTGGTTCCGGGTGAATGGCGCCTGAGCGGTGGGCTGCGACTTGACCAGGACAGCTGGAGCGGCTTGCAGGCCCAACCTGACATTCGGCTGGTCTGGACGCCGGACTCCGCCGCCACGGTCTGGAGTTCCCTGTCCCGGGCGACCCGAACCCCGTCGCGCCTGGAACTCGATGTGCCTTTCAAGTTCAGCGAAACACCGGTCATGGCGCCATTTGTTCCGGCTGTGTCGACCGTGCGGATTGCGCCCGAACCAGGGGCCTTGCACCCTGAAAAAGTGACCGCGTTTGAACTTGGGTTTCGCCAACGGGTGACTGAGCAGCTGAGCATCGACATGAGTGTCTTTTTCAGCGACTACACCGACATGGTGAGTCTGGTGATGCTGGCACCCCAGGTGGTCTCGCCACATTTGGTGAACGCATTGTTCACCAACAACAACGCCGCCCGTGCCCGTACCCACGGCTTTGAGCTGGCTGCCGATTGGCGGGTGAACCCCATGTGGCGCGTGCAGTCGCACTATTCACGCCTGTATTTGCGCAGCCCGCGCTTGAGCGAGCCAGCGGCGGCTGCCGCGCAAGACGAGTGGGAAGGCCGGGTGCCCCGCCACCGGGCCTCCCTGCACTCGTCATGGATGCTGCCACGGGGAAACCAGTTTGATGTGTGGCTCAAGCACACCAGCCGCCTCAACAGTCCGGCGGTGCCCGCCGTGACTGTGCTTGACATACGCTATGCCTGGCGTGTGCGGCCCGGGTTTGAATTGTCCCTGGTGGGGCAAAACCTGCTGAAAGCACGCCACCAAGAGTTCGTGTCGGACTATGTGCCCATCGTGCAGACCGATATCGGGCGCAGCCTCACCCTCAAGGGTACATGGCGTTTTTGATGCCTTTTCTGCGCCCGGGGCTGGCGGCTCTGTTGGCTCTGGCGGGGCTGCTCCCGAGCGGCACTGCCCAGGCGGCAAGTACGGTAGATGAGCTGGAGGTGAAGGTGGCATTCATTTACAACTTCGTGTTGTTTGCCGAATGGCCTGACGAGGTGGGTGGCACGCTGAGGCTGTGCCTGTCTGGCGTGGACCGTTTTGGACCAGCCCTTGACGTGCTACAGGGCCGCCTGGTAAACACCCGTGTCATTGGACTGCACCGCCGTCCAAAAGGGCAGTCACTCAAGGACTGTCAGGTCGTCTTCCTGGCGGACCCGCTCAACACCGATGGCATTCGCGCGCTGGATGAACTGCGGGGCCTGCCGGTGCTGACGGTGGGCGACAGCCCTGGAGCCGCTCGACTGGGCGTGGCGCTCAACATCGTTGAAACCGGTGGCCGGATGGGTTTTGAGGTCAATTTGTACTCAGCAAGGGCTGGCCGGATCAAGATCAGTTCCAAACTGTTGCATTTGGCCAGGGAGGTGATTCAGTGATGCCGCGTATCACGCTGAGTGCCCGCTTGCGGCGCGTCAATCGCATGACCTTGCTGACCGCGTTGGGCCTGGTCACGGTGATCATCCTGGTCAGCAGTGCCTTGCTGGGGCTGTTGGCACTGGTCGACAGCAGCCGCGTGCAGGCCCGGGTTCTGGCAGAAAACGCCGGCGCATCGCTGATGTTTCAGGACGGCCGGGCGGCCGAAGATCTCCTGGCCTCCTTGCAGCACTCGCCCACTGTGCTGGCCGCCAGTCTCTACACCAGCGAGAAGGCCCTGTTTGCCAGCTACCAGCGGGCGGGGGAGCCTGCCATGCGTCCGTTGGAGGTGCCCGCCGAGGGGTGGGAAATTGAAGGAAACCAGATCATGTTGACCCAGTGGGTCAACAGCCCAGGTGATCAGTCCGGCTGGCTGGTCTTGCGGGTTGGCCTGGGTAGCTTGTACCAGCAGATCGCGTGGCAACTGATCGCCACGTTGCTCGGCGCAGCGCTGGCGCTGCGGGCCAGCGGGCTGCTATTGCGCAGACTGAACCGCTCCATGCTGGTGCCGCTTCACCAGCTCACTGGGCTGATGGAGCACGTTGCCAGCGGGCATTACATGAACGCGTCTGCCCCACGCAGTGACATCGCCGAGCTGGACAAACTGGCGCAGGGCTTCAACACGATGCTGACCCAAATTGCCGATCGTGAAGGCAGCCTGGCCATGCACCGCGACCAC
>CAZBKX010000651.1:0-3702 GCA_964492535.1 uncultured Rhodoferax sp.
CGGGCTTCAAAAAGTTCTTCCACCCGTGGGAGACCCTGGGTAATGTCCTCGCCGGCTACACCGCCAGTATGGAAAGTCCGCATGGTCAGCTGCGTGCCTGGCTCGCCAATGGATTGAGCTGCAATCACGCCAACCGCTTCACCACCGTTTACCAAACCACCGCGGCCCAAGTCGCGGCCGTAGCATTTGGCGCAAATACCGAAACGGGTTTCGCAAGTCAGCGCGGTGCGTACCTTGACCTCATCGACGCCTACTGCTTCAAGTTCGTCAATCAGGTCTTCGTCCAGCATGTCACCGGCCTGCGCCAAAACAGAACGATTCTCAGGGTGCAAAACGTCTTCCGCTGCAGTACGGCCCAAGATGCGATCACGCAAGGATTCGATGACCTCGCCGCCTTCGACGATAGCGCGCATTTGGTAACCACCGTGCGTGCCGCAGTCTTGCTCGGTCACGACCAGGTCTTGCGTCACATCGACCAAACGCCGTGTCAAATAGCCCGAGTTGGCGGTCTTCAGTGCCGTATCGGCCAAGCCTTTGCGAGCGCCGTGGGTGGAGATGAAGTACTCCAGCACGTTCAGACCTTCGCGGAAGTTCGCTGTGATCGGCGTCTCGATGATGGAGCCGTCAGGCTTGGCCATCAAACCCCGCATGCCGGCCACCTGGCGAATTTGAGCCGCTGAACCGCGAGCACCAGAGTCGGCCATCATATAGATGGAGTTGAAGGACTCTTGTGGCACCTGCTTTCCGTGGCGATCGGTGACTATTTCCTTGGAGAGCTGGGCCATCATGACCTTGGAGACCTCATCTCCCGCTTTACCCCAGATGTCAACAACTTTGTTGTAGCGCTCACCGGAAGTCACCAATCCCGAGGTGTACTGCTGGGCGATTTCCTTCACTTCGGTTTCAGCGCGCTCAATGATGCCTTGCTTCTCCGTAGGAACAAGCATGTCGTCGATACAGATCGAGATGCCTGCCTTGGTCGCCAGACGGAAGCCGTATTGCAGGAGCTTGTCCGCAAACACCACGGTTTCTTTGAGCCCGCACTTTCGGAACGAAACGTTGATCAGCTTGGAGATTTCCTTTTTCTTCAACGCCTTGTTGATGTTCGAGAACGGTAAACCCTTAGGCAGGATTTCAGACAAAAGTGCCCGACCTGCAGTGGTTTCCCACAGCTTGGTGGAGGGAACCAACTCGCCTGTTTCCTTGTCTTTGGTGTACTCGGTCAATCGCACATTGATGCGAGCAGCCAACTCAACTTCGCCCGCATCAAAAGCACGCTGAACTTCGCCCACGTCAGCGAAGATCAAGCCTTCACCTTTGCCGTTGATACGATCTCGAGTGGTGTAGTACAAGCCCAGCACCACGTCTTGTGACGGAACGATGGACGGTTCGCCATTGGACGGGAACAACACGTTGTTCGAAGCCAGCATCAGTGTGCGGCACTCCACCTGCGCTTCCACCGACAACGGAACGTGAACAGCCATCTGATCGCCGTCGAAGTCGGCGTTGAAAGCAGCGCAGACCAGCGGGTGCAATTGAATCGCCTTGCCTTCAATCAGGATCGGCTCAAACGCTTGGATACCTAAGCGGTGCAAGGTCGGCGCACGGTTCAGCATCACGGGATGCTCTTTGATGACCTCTTCCAGAATGTCCCAGACCACAGGCGTGCCGGATTCGACTTCCTTCTTGGCTGCCTTGATCGTGGTTGCGATGCCCATGGCTTCCAGGCGGGCAAAGATAAAGGGCTTGAACAATTCAAGCGCCATCAATTTCGGCAAACCGCACTGGTGCAGCTTGAGGGTCGGGCCCACCACGATCACGGAACGACCTGAGTAGTCAACCCGCTTGCCCAGCAAATTCTGACGGAAACGTCCAGATTTGCCTTTGATCATGTCGGCCAGCGACTTGAGCGCGCGCTTGTTGGCGCCTGTCATGGCCTTGCCACGGCGACCGTTGTCCAGCAACGAATCCACCGCTTCTTGCAGCATTCGCTTTTCATTGCGAGCAATGATCTCGGGCGCTTTCAATTCCAGCAAGCGGCGCAGACGGCTGTTGCGGTTGATCACGCGACGGTACAGATCATTCAGGTCGGAGGTGGCGAATCGTCCGCCGTCCAGTGGCACCAGCGGACGCAAGTCGGGCGGCAGCACCGGCAGCACGTCAAGAACCATCCACTCGGGCTTGATGCCTGACTTTTTGAACGCCTCAAGCAACTTGAGTCGCTTGGTGTTTTTCTTGATCTTGAGCTCTGAGCCTGTGGGGTCGTTGCGCAGCTTCTCGATCGAGCCTTCAATGTCGATGCTTTGCAGCAGATCCTTGATGCCCTCAGCGCCCATCTTGGCCTGGAATTCGTCGCCGTATTCCTTGAATTTGGCATCAAAGTCGTCTTCCGACATGATGCTGAATTTCTTCAAGGGCGTCATGCCTGGGTCGGTTACCACATAGGCTTCGAAATACAGCACCCGTTCGATATCACGCAAGGTCATATCGAGTACGAGGCCCAAACGTGATGGCAGTGACTTCAGGAACCAGATGTGCGCGCACGGTGCCGCGAGATCAATGTGCCCCATGCGTTCGCGGCGCACTTTGGTCTGCGTGACTTCAACGCCACACTTCTCGCAGATGACACCACGGTGTTTGAGGCGCTTGTACTTGCCGCAGAGACACTCATAGTCTTTGATGGGGCCAAAAATCTTGGCGCAAAACAGACCATCGCGCTCGGGCTTGAAGGTGCGGTAGTTGATAGTTTCCGGCTTTTTGACTTCGCCGAAAGACCATGAACGGATCTTCTCGGGCGAGGCCATGCCGATTTTGATGGCATTGAAATGCTCATCAGGCGTGAACTGCTTGAACAGGTCGAGTAGTGATTTCATGTTGAATCCTTTTCTAGTCCGTGTTTAGCTGCGTTCCAACTCGATATCGATACCGAGTGAACGAATTTCCTTGACCAGCACATTGAACGACTCCGGCATACCGGCTTCGATCGAGTGCTCACCCTTGACAATGCTTTCGTAGACCTTGGTGCGGCCGACCACGTCATCAGATTTGACGGTGAGCATTTCCTGCAAGGTATAGGCTGCGCCGTAGGCCTCGAGCGCCCAGACCTCCATCTCACCAAATCGCTGTCCACCAAACTGGGCTTTGCCGCCCAATGGTTGCTGCGTGACGAGACTGTAGGGACCTGTTGAGCGCGCATGCATCTTGTCGTCCACCAAATGGTGCAGTTTCAGGAAGTGCATATAACCAATCGTGGTTGGGCGCTCAAAGGCTTCACCTGAGCGACCATCAAACAAGTTGGCCTGTGTTCGCGTGGCGGTCAATCCCATCTCCTTGGCGATCTTTTCTGGATAGGCCAACTGCAGCATGGTGCGGATTTCCGCCTCGGAGGCGCCATCGAACACAGGTGTCGCAAACGGCACGCCCGATGTCAGGTTGCTGGCCATCTCGAACACCTGTTCGTCGTTGAGTTGAGACAGATCTTCCTTGCGTCCAGTGCCGTTGTAGAGCTCTTCCATGAAGGCGCGCAGTTCAGCCGCTTTGGCCTCAGCTTGCAGCATGTCACCGATGCGATGTCCGATGCCCTTGCCAGCCCAGCCCAAATGGACTTCCAGCACTTGGCCCACGTTCATCCGTGAGGGGACACCGAGCGGGTTGAGCACGATATCGCACGGTGTGCCGTCTGCCATGTAGGGCATGTCTTCA
>CAZBKX010000652.1:0-1774 GCA_964492535.1 uncultured Rhodoferax sp.
CACTGCAGGATGTCTTGGTAGTCTTCCTGCGCTGCAGACGCAAGACGTACATGCCAACTGCCGGTGGTCACTTCGCACCAAGCACTTTGGCGGCAAGGGTTGAGAGATGCTGCTTCAATTCGCCTGAAGAACCAAAGTCTAGGTATGCCCCTGCATTGATGTCAGCAATCCCAATACGCGCTGCTTCTTTCAATGCAGTCAACCGGTATTGATCTTCTGTTTCCCGGTGCTCAATCAAGCGCAACCCCTCACGCAACACCTCGCTCGCATTTTGATATCGACCAGAGGCCACCAGATTTTCAACAAAATGAGCTTGATGATCCGTTAAGACAACATTTTTTGTAGGCATGGCGGCTGTTCTTTCTATAAATTAAGTTATGGCATATTATGCCAATGCGCCACCCAATCCAACAGCCATAGACCATTAGACCGGGTGGCATAAGAGCTTCTTTACGCCTCCACCAAAGCCAGAATCTCACCAGCTTTTGTCGTCTGCGCTGTACCCCCGTCCGCCCCGGTCCCACTGGCCGAAGGCTCCACCGCCGTTGGCAAAGTCCAGACGAAAAAAAGCCCCAGCAGGGTGAACCTGATGAGGCAGCGGGGAGAGGGGTGTGAGGGGGACGGGCTGAATAAGTCAGCTCAAAGTGCTATTAATATTAGCGAGCTTACCCAATAGATAAAAAGGCCATTGGCTGATTTAGCTTAAAAAAATATGCAGGCGGGCCGTTTGACCTCCAATGATCAAAAGAACTTCAAGGTCTCGCTGCCGTTGAGAAGCGACAGGTCCAACTCGCCATTTTTGTCGGCAGTGTAGCCTGGGCCTCTTCTTGGGCCTGCGCTGCAGCCAGCTGCCCCAGGGTTTGCAAATGCTGCATCGACAGCAGCTGGCAATAAGCGCACAGCAGGGCGCCTGTGTTGCGCAGCTCTATCGGCGCCTCGGCGGGCAGCTGGTTGAGCGCGGCTTCGTCGATGCGAAACAGGCCTTCAACCGCTTGCTCACCCGCTGTGGTTTGCAGCTTGATGGGCCAGGGTTGAATGAGCTGGTGCTTGTGCAAGGCCGAACACAGTTAATTGGAATCTGACCCCAATTACACCAATTACATTGTGGGCGGGCGTGGCAGGGGTGTTTTCTCAGGCTGCGGTCGAAACCAAATTGTCACCAGTTTTGGACGAGCGCGCTGGTGTTTTGGGTCAGTGCGCGGATACGGCGAACTTCAGGCCGGTTGCCTTGAGAACGGCCGATAAAGTTTTGATGGTCGGATTGCCACGCGTTGATAGCGTCCGGTAGAGCGTCTCGCGTGAAAGTTCCGCCTTTACGGCCACATCAGCCATGCCGCCTCTGGCCTCAACGACCTTTCGAAGAGCTGTGAGGTAGGTCTTGGGATCGTCATCTTCACTGGCGGCATTGAGGTACTCAGCCGCAAAGTCTGCATCGGCCAGCTTCGCCATTAACCAATCATCGTGTCGAGCGCTAGTTTTCATTTTTACTCCTTTGTTGCCATTCATTCCAGCGGCCAATGGCACGGCCAATATCTTGCTCCTGAGTGCGCTTGTCGCCGCCCTCACGCAGCAAGACAACACGCTTACTTTCAATCGCGTAATAAACGCGGTAACCCGGACCCTAGTCCACGCGCAGCTCCCAAACGCCATCTCCCACAGGTTTGCAGTCGCCAAAATTTCCATTCTGAAGACGAATCAACCGTGCTGCAACCCTGGCTTGCGCTTGCCGATCTCTTAGCTTGTCGAGCCATCGCAAAAACAGGTCCTGTCCCTC
>CAZBKX010000653.1:0-7165 GCA_964492535.1 uncultured Rhodoferax sp.
TCATGATCTTGTGCACATGACGCTGCAATGAGGTCACTTCGCGAGATAATTCTTCGATTCGCTCAAAGGGCATGACACAAACCTCGGCGTCTTCAAGTGCCACCGCATCACAGGTGTGGCGGTCGTTCACAATGCCGTCCAAACCGATGATCTCGCCCGCCATCTGGAAGCCGGTCACCTGATCCCGGCCATCTTCAGACGCCACACAAGTTTTGAAAAAACCGGTGCGAATGGCATAGAGACTACTGAACTTTTCCCCATTGCGAAACAGTGTGGAGCCGCGCTTGACGGTGCGCCGGCTTGCAACGATTTCATCGATGCGTTCCAACTCATCTGTGCTCAGACCAATCGGCATGCACAGCTCCTTCAGGTTGCAATTGGAGCAGGCTGCTTTTATTGTTTGAGGGTTCATGAGGCTATTTTGTCACCATTTGACCGATGTTCATGACAGGCATCAATTGTGGGTTCGTGACGTGAAGAGGTTTGATGTACGTCAAGAAAATAATTGCGACGTTGAGGCATATTGCGTGGGCTTGCAAGGAAAGACATGACCACCGCCACCGAAGAACCGATTTCTGAAGACCTGCTGCGTCGATTTGATGTGTCAGGCCCGCGCTATACCTCCTACCCGACCGCAGATCGCTTTGTCGAGGCTTTTACGGCTGAAGACTACAAGCAGGCATTGAGGCTGCGACGCACCGGCGGTGCGGGCATGCGCCTGCCTTTGTCCCTCTATGTTCATATTCCTTTTTGCGAATCACTTTGTTATTACTGTGCGTGCAACAAGATCATCACCAAGCACCATGATCGCGCCGGCCCCTATCTGCGCTATTTGAGCCGCGAGGTGGATTTGCATGTTGAGCAGATCGGCATCGGGCAAGCGGTTTCACAGCTGCACCTGGGCGGTGGCAGTCCTACTTTTTTATCAGACGACGAGTTGCGTGAATTGATGGCCATGTTGCGGCGCAACTTCACGCTGGCCCCTGACGGGGAGTACTCCATTGAGGTGGACCCCCGCACGATTGACGCCTCCCGGCTGGATGCCCTGGCCGAGTTGGGTTTCAACCGTCTGAGCTTTGGCGTGCAAGACTTTGACCTTGAAGTTCAAAAGGCCGTTCACCGGGTGCAGCCGGCTGAGCAGGTCTTTGCACTGGTGGCCGCAGCACGAGAGCGAGAATTTGAGTCAACCAATGTTGACCTGATTTATGGTTTGCCGCGTCAAAGCCCGGAGTCTTTTGACCGCACGCTGGCTCAGATGGCAGAGCTGCGCCCCGACCGCATCGCGCTTTATGCTTACGCCCATTTGCCCGAGCGCTTCAAGCCACAACGCCGCATTGATGCGCTGGAGCTGCCAGGTGCCCCCGCCAAGGTGGCGATGCTGGCGCGATCCATGGCCGCCTTCATGGCGGCTGGTTACGTCTACGTGGGCATGGACCATTTTGCCTTGCCCACCGATTCTCTGGCCGTGGCCAAGCGGCAGGGGCGCCTGCACCGCAATTTTCAGGGTTACAGCACCCAGCCAGACTGCGATTTGATCGCGCTGGGTGTGTCCTCCATTGGCCGTATTGGCGCAACCTACAGCCAGAACGCCAAAACACTCGAAGAATATTACGACTACCTTGACCAGGGCCAGTTTCCAGTGGTGCGAGGCTTGGCCTTGTCTCGCGATGATCTGATTCGCCGTGCCGTGATCATGGCCCTGATGTGCCAGGGGCAAGTGTCGTTCGAGTCGATTGAATTGGCCTATCTGGTTGATTTCAAGACTTACTTTGCCTCTGAATTGACGGCGCTGCAAACGCTGGCGCAGCAGGGCTTGGTTGCGGTGGATGACGCCGGAATCCAGGTCACCGCCATGGGCTGGTTCTTTGTGCGAGCGGTCGCCATGGTGTTCGATCGGTATTTGCAAACAGACCGCACACGCGCACGGTTTTCCAAAATTATTTAACCTCCCGGGGATGCAAACCTCTCTGGCGGTCACCGCACTTGTCATGGGCCTGGCCGGCGGGCCGCATTGTGTTGCGATGTGTGGCGCAGCCTGTGCGGGTTTAGGGCAGGCGGCGGGTGCCCGGAAAAACGAGGCCCTGTGGGGTTTTCAGCTCGGCCGAGTCATCGGCTACTCCGGGCTGGGTGCCGTGGTGGGGGTGTCCATGCAGGGGCTTGGCTGGCTGTCCGTGCAAACGGTGGCTTTGCGACCGGTGTGGACCTTTTTTCATTTGGCCATGTTCGCCTTTGGCCTGTTGTTGATGTGGAAGGCAGAGCAACCCGTCTGGCTGGAGCAGCTTGGACGCAGGATCTGGTCAGGCGCCCGGGCGCTGGCGTTTGGGCGTGGGCGGGGCGTTCCCGTGATTGTGGGTGCCTTGTGGACCTTTTTGCCCTGTGGTCTGCTTTATTCGGCGCTGCTGGTGGCTGCCCTGACTGGCAGTGCCTGGCAGGGAGCTGCGGTCATGGCTCTGTTTGTGCTGGGAACCAGCGTGTCGATGATGGCCGGTCCCTGGTTGTGGCTGCGCCTGGGCGGCGCCGGTGCCGGCAACTGGGGCGTGCGCGTTGCTGGTCTGGCATTGGCGGCCAGCGCCGTTTGGGCTGTCTGGATGGCTTATACCGACGTTAACGGCCTGTTTTGTGCGCTGCCTGGCTGAGGCGAGCGCAGTCGACTACGGGAAATCAAAGATAACTGGATCTATATGCGTAAATGCTTATATTATTCCAGCTTGGTTTTTTTGGAGTTGACTTGAAATCATTGACCTGCACGCGCCGAACCCTGTCACTGGTGCTTTTTAGTCTGAGCCTTGGCCTTGCCCCCTGCGGCGAGTCGCTGGCAAAGTCCGACGTGGTGAGTCTGGATTTCGCCCGTGCCGAACACGAGGCTGGCCGCGTGGTGTTGATCGACATCCGTGAACCATCGGAACATATGACCGGTGTGGCCAAAGGCGCACAACTCTTGCCGATGCGCCAGTTGAGCGCGCGCTTGTCAGAGATTCCACCTGCCGACGGCAAGCCAGTGCTGCTGATCTGCAACACCCAGAACCGCTCCAGTGCCACCCTGCGGGCCCTGCGTGAAAATGGCTATGCCCATGTGCGCTACGTCCATGGGGGTATGAGTGAATGGGCGCGCCGCAATTGGCCGATGGTTAAACCCGGCGGTTGACCGGGCGCAGCGTTTAAACTTTCGGTCTTTGGGGGCGCACTGATGGTGCGCCCTAATGTTTGAACAGCGCCAGGTTGACAACGGCGAACCCATTTTTTATGCACACCGATCAACCCCTGACCGCTACTCTGTCGCCCTGGCGGTTGTCCGTTGCCCCGATGATGGATTGGACGGACCGACATTGCCGCTATTTCCACCGCCTGCTGTCCCGCCGGGCCCTGCTGTACACCGAGATGGTGACCACAGGTGCCCTGATTCATGGCGACGTGGCGCGTCACCTGCGCTACAACGTTGAGGAACATCCGGTGGCGCTGCAACTCGGTGGCAGTGAACCTGCTGATCTGGCGCACTGTGCACGCCTGGGTGAACAGTGGGGCTATGACGAGATCAACCTGAACTGCGGCTGCCCCAGTGAGCGGGTGCAGCGCGGCGCCTTTGGTGCGTGCCTGATGCGCGAGCCGCAACTGGTGGCCGATTGTGTCAAGGCCATGGTCGATGTGGTGCAGGTGCCGGTCACCGTCAAGCACCGCATAGGCATTGACAAGGACGAGAGTTACGATTTTGTGCGCGATTTTGTCGGCACCGTCGCCCAGAGTGGCTGCAGCACGTTCATCGTGCATGCGCGCAATGCCTGGCTCAAGGGCCTGAGCCCCAAAGAAAACCGCGAGATACCGCCCCTGCGGTATGAATTGGCGCAGCAACTCAAGCGTGATTTTCCGCAGCTCACCATTGCCGTCAACGGCGGTATCACGACCACCCCCCAGGTGCATGAGCAATTGCAGCAGGTGGACGGCGTGATGGTGGGGCGCGAGGCGTACCACAACCCCTGGTGGCTGAGCGAATGGGACACGGCCTTTTACGGGGAGGCCGACCGGCCAATCACCCGCGAGCAAATCGAGGCTCAGATGGTGAGTTATATGGCGCGTGAGGCCGCCGTGCACGGCACGCCCTGGTACCCGATCGCCCGCCACATGTTGGGCTTGCGCCACGGACAAAGTGGCTCCCGCCGCTGGCGCCAGGTGTGGAGTGATCATCGCCTGAAAGATCGGCCTGCCCACGAGGTGATGGCATTGGCACAGGGGCCGCAACTTGTGGCGGCCTGAGTCGCGCCAGCGCCAGGCGCTGGCCGTGATTTGGTTGACGCCAGCGCTCTGGGCCATCAATTACATCGTGGCCCGGCGCGCGCCTGGCGTGATCGAACCCCACATGCTGGCGCTGGGTCGTTGGGCGGTGGCCGGGGTGCTGCTGGCTTACATGGCGCGCGCCGAGTTGTGGCGAGAGCGCCGCGCCATTGGGACCGTCTGGCCGCAGTACCTGGTGCTGGGAACGCTGGGCATGTTGATTTGCGGTGCCTGGGTTTACCTCGGCGCAAAAACCACGGTCGCCATGAACATTGCCTTGATTTATGCCGCCTCACCGGTGTTGATTGCCCTGGGAGCTGTGGTCTGGCTCGGCGAGCGGTTTGCCCTGCGCCAGATGTTGGGGGTGGCGGTGGCAATGGCGGGTGTGATGCACGTCATCGTCAAAGGCCAGTGGGCCGCTTTGTCGGGCGTGCAATGGGTGGCTGGTGATGGCTGGATTGTGGCGGCCATGGTGTCTTGGGCCTTGTTTGCCTTGCTGCAAAAAAAGTGGGTCAGTTCGCTCGGCGCCACGGCCCGGCTGGCCGCGATTTGCGCCGGGGGCGTGGTGGTGTTGCTGCCCTTTGCCGTGTGGGAAATGAGCCTTGACAGTACTCCCGCCTGGACCTGGCACGCCACGGCTCTGACGCTGGTGGCTGCACTGCTGCCGGGTTTGGGGGCCTACTGGCTGTACGGTTGGTCACAAAAAATACTGGGGGCCAGCCGGGTGGCTGTGACCTTGTACTTGGGCCCCTTGTATGCCGCTGTGGCGGCGTGGGGTGTCTTGGATGAGCCCATGGGGTGGCACCATTTGGTGGGCGCTGCCCTGATTTTGCCGGGCGTTTTTTGGGTTACCCGCGCGGCGGGGTCACCTGCTCAGGCACGTTTTAATGATTAGTTTTGATGAAAACGGCTTCTGGCCGGCGTTTTAATTGGCTTTAGGTAGCTAATAACCATAGCATTTTGACGGCCTGATTTGCACGGCGTGGTGCCCTTGATTCGAAGGCGCCGTTGCCCTCGACCCCGTCTGCCGGTTGGATGGGGCCTTTGGCGGGCAAGGTATCATGGCAGGCTGTTTTCGGGGTCTTTTCATGCGCAGGCGCGTGCCATCAGGCCGGTATTGACCCCCCTCAAACCCATTTAAAGCAGCTTGCACCTACCGTGCGTCTCAATTCAATCAAGTTATCAGGCTTCAAGTCATTCGCCGAGCCCACCACCTTCATGCTTCCGGGGCAGCTGGTGGGTGTGGTCGGGCCGAACGGCTGTGGCAAGTCCAACATCATGGATGCGGTGCGCTGGGTGCTCGGCGAGTCCAAGGCGTCCGAGCTGCGAGGCGAGTCGATGCAGGATGTCATTTTCAATGGCACCACCACCCGAAAGCCCGCCAGCCGCGCCAGCGTGGAACTGGTGTTTGACAATGCCGACCACCGCGCGGGCGGGCAATGGGCCACGTTTGGCGAGATTGCCGTCAAGCGGGTGCTGACCCGCGATGGCACCAGCAGTTACTACATCAACAACCAGCCGGTGCGTCGCCGGGACGTGCAAGACGTGTTTCTGGGCACGGGCCTGGGGCCACGCGCCTACGCCATCATCGGCCAGGGCACCATCAGCCGCATCATCGAGTCCAAACCTGAAGAGCTCCGCCTGTTTTTGGAAGAAGCCGCCGGCGTCTCCAAATACAAGGAGCGTCGCCGTGAGACCGAGAACCGCCTGTCCGACACCCGCGAGAACCTTACCCGCGTGGAAGACATCCTGCGCGAGCTCAATGCCAACCTCGAAAAGCTGGAGAAGCAAGCCGAGGTGGCGCGCAGGTTCAATGCACTGTCCGGCGCCGCTACGCTCAAACAACACCAGCTCTGGTTCCTGAAGCGGGGCGAGTCCGAGACTGATCAGGCCAAGGTCAAGGCGGATGCGCAAAGTGCCGTCAACGCGCTGGAGAGCCGCATTGCCGACCTGCGTCACATTGAATCCGAACTCGAGACCGTGCGCCAGGCCCACTATGGTGCCGGCGATCTGGTCAACCAGGCCCAGGGCCTGCTGTACGAGGCCAGTGCCGAGGTGGGCCGCCTGGAGGCCGAAATCCGGTTTGTGGTGGAAGGGCGCCAGCGGGTGGAGCAGCGTCTCATTACCCTCAAGGAGCAGTCCACCCAATGGGCCACGCGCCAGGAGGACGCCCACGCGGAAATCGAGAATCTGTCTGAGCTGGCCATGGTGGGCGAGGAAAAAACCGAGATGCTCGCCGCCCAGGTCGAAGAGCAGGCCCAAGCTTTGCCCGATCTGGAGGATGCCTTGCGCGTTGCCCAGAAGGGCGCCAACGACCAGCGCGCCAGTGTGGCCCAGGTGCAGCAGCAAATCCAGGTGCTGGCCGCTGACCAGCGCAGTATTGAGGAGCAGTCGCGCCAGCTTAACGCCCGGCGTGAGCGCCTCAGCGCTGACCGCAATGCCCTGGCCCCCACGGACGAGACCCAGTTGGTGAATCTGCAAAGCCAGCTGGAGCAGGCGCAAGAAGTAGCCAGCGTCAGCGAGGCGCGCCTGCTGGAGCTGCAAGACACGGTGCCGCAACTGGACGAGACCCGCCGCACCCAGCAAAAGACCGTCAACACCGAGTCCGCCCGGCAGGCCGATGTGTCGGCCCGCATGGAGGCACTCAAGGCTTTGCAGGAGAAGGTCAAGACCGACGGCAAGCTGCAGCCCTGGCTGGCCCGCCACGGGCTGCAGAGTCTGCAAGGGCTCTGGACCCGCATCAACATCGAGCAGGGTTGGGAAAACGCGCTGGAGGCAGCGCTGCGCGAGCGCCTGGGCGCGCTGGAGGTCTCACGTCTGGAGATGGTGCGCGCCTTTGCCAATGACGCGCCACCGGCCAAGCTGGCGTTTTACAGCCCGCCGCTGGCCGCGCTGCCCC
>CAZBKX010000654.1:0-3650 GCA_964492535.1 uncultured Rhodoferax sp.
TGGAAGCCGTGGTGGAGGTGATTGAGGCCGGTAGCGACAAGGTCAAGATTGATAAGTCGGGCCGGCATTGCCTGGAGCTGCGTGGTGCGGTGCTGCCAGTGGTGCGCCTGCGCACGCTGTACAGCGTGGAGTCCAGCCACACGGACCGGGTCAGTGTGGTGGTGGTGCACTCCACCCGGGGGCAGTACGGGATTGAGGTGGAAGTATTGCTGGGCCAGCAGCAGACGGTAATCAAGCCCCTGGGGCGCTTGTTCAAGACCCTGCGCGGCATCTCTGGCTCCAGCATTTTGGGCAGTGGCGAGGTGGCCCTTATTTTGGATGTGAATTCGCTGGGCGGACTGATTGCGGGCGATGTGGCCCTAGCCAGTCGCACCAGTGCGCCTGCGGCTTGATGTGACCGCTCAGTCATGTGTGTGCAATAGGAGATACGAATGAATAGAGAAACCATTACGCTGGTGCAGCAGTCTTGGGCCAAGGTGGTGCCCATTTTGCCCAGGGCGGCAGAGTTGTTTTACCAAAACCTGTTTGCCGCCGACCCCAGCCTACGGCGTCTGTTCAATGGCAACATGACTGAGCAGGGTAAAAAGCTCATGCAGATGATTGGTGCAGCCGTGGGCAAGCGCAATGATCTGGATGGCTTTATTCCCATACTCCAGTCGCTAGGTAAGCGCCATGGGGACTATGGCGTCCAGGAGTCGCACTACCAAACAGTAGGCGCTGCGTTGCTCAAAACCCTGAGTCAGGGCTTGAGGCGGCGTTTACACTCGCTGTACGGGCAGCGTGGACCGAAGTTTATCGAGTCATGGCGGGCGTCATGATCAAAGCAGCAACATCACAATCAACCAGCAGGAGCAATGCAATGAACCAAGCAACCCCATCGTTTCTTTCCCAACTTTTTAGCGGAGAGCAGCTGGCGCAACAAGGCGCAACCATTAAAGACTTGCAACGCCAGCTTGGTGAGCGCGAGGGCCAACTGGAAGAGCTACGCAACCAATCCCAAGATCGTGGTGCGCAGCTCGCCGCAATCAGCAAGGCCCAGGCGGTGATCGAGTTCAAGCTGGACGGCACCATCCTCACCGCCAACGAGAACTTCTGCACAACCTTGGGCTACACGCTGGACGAGATCAAGGGCAAGCACCATTCGATGTTCGCCGCGCCGGGCGTCAGTGGCAGCTCCGAGTACCGCCAATTCTGGGACAAGCTCGGCCGCGGCGAGTTCGACGCGGGCCAATACAAGCGCATCGGCAAGGTCGGTAAAGAGGTCTGGATCCAGGCCTCCTACAACCCGATCATGGACATGAACGGCAAGCCGTTCAAGGTGGTGAAGTACGCCACCGACATCACCGCTGCGCAGATCAAGGCAGCCGATTTCGCGGGCCAGCTCGCCGCAATCAGCAAGGGCCAGGCGGTGATCGAGTTCAAGATGGACGGCACCATCCTCACCGCCAACGAGAACTTCTGCACAACCTTGGGCTACACGCTGGACGAGATCAAGGGCAAGCACCATTCGATGTTCGCCGCGCCGGGCGTCAGTGGCAGCTCCGAGTACCGCCAGTTCTGGGACAAGCTCGGCCGCGGCGAGTTCGACACGGGCAAATACAAGCGCATCGGCAAGGGAGGTAAAGAGATCTGGATCCAGGCCTCCTACAACCCGATCATGGACATGAACGGCAAGCCGTTCAAGGTGGTGAAGTACGCCACCGACGTGACCGCGGAAGTCAACGCCAACAACATGCTGCGCCTGGCCGTTGAGCAGGCACAGGCGGTCACGGGGGCCGCCAAGGCGGGCGACCTGACCCAGCGCATTCCGCTCGAAGGCAAGAGCGGCCCGATCGAGGCCCTGTGTTCGGGTGTGAATTCGTTGATGGAGACGACCTCGGTCATCTTCGAAGACGTCGGCCGTAGTTTGGGCGCCTTGGCTGTCGGCGACCTGTCGCAGCGCATCACGCGTGACTATGCCGGTACCTTTGGCAAGGTCAAGGACGACGCCAACGCCACCAGCCAGACGCTGACGGATGTCATCGAGGACGTGGTGCGCATGTTCTCGGGTCTGGCCAATGGTGATCTCACGCAACGCATCGAACGCGAAGCCGAAGGCGTCTTCGATCAGGTCAAGACCGACGCCAACGCCAGCTGCGACAAACTGGCCTCGATCATGCAGGAAGTGCGTGCCGCGGCCGACGCCTTGACTGGTGCGGCCAGCCAAGTGTCTGCCACAGCACAAAGCTTGAGCCAAGCCGCCAGCGAGCAAGCCGCCAGCGTGGAGGAAACCACTTCCAGCATTGATGTCATGTCGGCCAGCATCAGCCAGAACTCCGACAATGCCAAGGTCACCAACGGCATGGCCACCAAGGCCAGCAAAGAAGCCACCGATGGAGGTGGCGCTGTGAGCCAGACCGTGACAGCCATGAAGCAGATTGCCGCCAAGATCGGCATCGTGGACGACATCGCCTATCAGACCAACCTGCTGGCCCTGAATGCGGCCATTGAGGCGGCCCGGGCTGGCGAACATGGCAAAGGCTTTGCCGTGGTAGCCGCTGAGGTGCGCAAGCTGGCCGAGCGCAGCCAGTTGGCAGCCAAAGAGATTGGTGAGCTGGCAGGCAGCAGTGTCACCACGGCCGAGCGTGCGGGCAAGTTGCTCGATGAGATTGTGCCCAGCATCCAAAAGACCTCTGAGCTGGTGCAAGAAATTGCTGCGGCCAGTGCCGAGCAAAGTGAATCCGTGGTGCAGATTGGCGGGGCCATGGGGCAGCTCAGCAAGGCCACGCAGCAAAACGCATCGGCATCCGAAGAGCTGGCAGCCACCAGCGAAGAGCTCTCGGGGCAGGCGGAGCAGTTGCAGCAATCGGTGTCGTTCTTCAACATGGGCGACGACAAACCCAAGGCGCGAGGCCGATCTGTAGATGCGATTAGTGATCGCCGTGGTGGTGCAGCCCCCCGGCTGAGTGCGCCGCTCAAGCCCGCTGCGGTGCGTGGCGGTGGTACTAACTTCAAGCCTTATTGAGAGGACAGCCGCACCATGGCAACCGACTCGTCTCCCTCGCAGTACCTCACCTTTGTTTTGGGCGAAGAGGTTTTTGCCATGGACATTCGCACCGTGCGTGAAATCATTCAGCACGCCGCCATGACCGTGGTGCCGCTTATGCCGGGCTTTGTGCGTGGGGTGATCAACCTGCGCGGCGCAGTGGTACCGGTCATAGACTTGCAGCTGCGCTTTGGGCGCACTACCACGCAGGTGGGCAAGAAGACCTGCATCGTCATTTTTGACACCAGCCACAAGGCCGAAAAAATGGAGCTCGGACTGATGGTAGATGCCGTCAGTGAGGTGATTGAGATTGCGGCTGAGTCCATCGAGGCCGCCCCTCAGTTTGGCACCACTATTGCACGCGAATTCATTCGTGGCATGGGCAAAGTGGGTGGCGATTTCATCGTCATTTTGGAACCCGAGCGTGCCCTCAATGTAGATGACATGGCTCGCTTGGCAGAACAAGCCACCGTGCCTTGATGCCCGTTGCGTCCCTAAGCGAAAGAACCCTATGAGAACCGCGCAACAAGACATGGAAGAACGCACCCGCCTGGCGGGTAACAACAAGTTTGAAATGCTGCTGTTTCGCCTAGGCGAAGCGCCAGGCAGCGGCCGGCGTGAACTG
>CAZBKX010000655.1:0-2002 GCA_964492535.1 uncultured Rhodoferax sp.
CACGGCCGCTTGGGGCGCTTGGGTCACGTCCAGGCTGTCAACCCTCATACGGCCGGCGCTGGGGGGAATGAGCCCGGCCAGCATGCGCAGCGTGGTGGTTTTGCCCGCGCCGTTGGGGCCAAGCAGGCCGGTGATGTGACCGTTGGGCGCGATCAAGCTCACGTCGCGCACGGCATGCACCCACTCTGCGGGCGGGCGCTTGAGTTTCAGCGACTCCCATACGCTGTTTTGCGTGGGGCCAGGTACGGCAAAGCGGCGCGCGAGATGCTCGATCTCAATCACGGGCGGCTCCCCGAGGGTTGCAGCACCGCCGCACCCTGTACCTGCACAAACGCAGGCGGGCGCGGGATGGCGCTGGCGCAAGTGGTGTCGAGCGCCAATGCCTGCGCGTCCTCAGGCGCGTCAATAAATCGATAGACCAGGTCGCGCAGGCAGCCCAGGCCCATCAATCCGTGCCCGGCGTTGGGCACCACCACATGCAGAGCCTTGTCACCCAGCGCCCGGGCCACACGTGCGCCATGGCGCGGCGGAGTGACCGGGTCCAGCCCACCACTGAGCACCAGCACGGGCGTGTGGCTGGTCGGCACGGTGTAAAACTCGCTGGTCACCTCACCACGCGGCCAATAGGCGCAGGTTTGGGCGTACTGCTGCGCAAAGGTCTGCCCGAAATCTGCGCCTGCAGGCAGCGCCGCCCCGGGTTTGCCCGACAGGTCTTCCGTGCACACCACCGACAAATGCATGCCCTCAGCCACGAGATTCGGGCCGCGCGCGCCCAAGAGGTTGCTGAGTCCCATCAGGGCTTCCAAGCGCCCGCGAGCGGCTTGTTGTACAGCGTAAGGCAGGCCAGCAGCCAGCGCCGGGGCATACAAAGGGCCCCGCAACGCGCCCAGGACGGCGTCCCGGGTCAGGCGCACCGTGTGCGACTCGCCTGTCAGCGGGTCTGCCAGCGACACCTCGCGGGGCAGGCTCGCCAGTACGCTTGCCACCTCGGCACGAAAACGAGGGTAGCGGCGCTGGCAGTCCGGGTCTTGCTCACAGGCGGTCAGCAGGGCGTTGAGTACGGCTTGGTTGTCGCCCGAGGCGCTCTGGGGCAGGGCCATGTCGGGCGGGGCCACACCGTCGATCACGCTGCGCCGCACCCTTGAGGGAAATTGCCGCTGGTAGTCCAGCGCGGCGCGCGTGCCATACGAGGCCCCGACCAGGTTGATTTGGCGCACACCCAGCGCCTGGCGCACAGCGTCCAGGTCTTGCATGGCCAGCGTGGTGGTGAAAAAGCGCAGGTCACCATAGGGCAGCTTTTGCAGCTCGGCCAAGCATTGGCGCCGCAAAGCCTCGCGGTGCAGGGGGTCCAGTTGCTGGGCCAGGGTGCTGGCGCGGTCCTGCGCGCACATGAGAGGCGCGGACCAGCCGGTGCCGCGTTGGTCCACGAGCACCAGGTCGCGCCGGTTGCCCAGCCGGTTGAGCTGCTGCGCGACCTGCGGTGCCAGCGCAATGGCGCTTTGCCCCGGCCCGCCAGCGAGCAAAAACACCGGGTCTGGCAATTTGCGCCGGGCCAGCGCCGGCACCACCACGTAATGAATGTCGATCTGCACACCCGCCGGGCGCGCCGGGTCGAGCGGGCGCGCCGGGTCGAGCGGGCGCGCCAGCACGCCGCATTGCACCCCGGTCTTGATGCCTGCCACACGGCAGGGCACCAAGGGGCTCTGCGCCGTGGCGAGCAAGGGCACCAGCAGGGCCAGGCCGGGAGCAGCGCGACGCAGGGCACGCTGCACAGGGATCAACAGGTTATGGAGGTTAGGCATCACGGGGGTGAAGTATGCCCGGACTGCCCTCCCTTCATGCGTGCAATAACCAGATGAGGCTTTGATCCAGCGTAAGCAGCGATTTCATGGGGACGCACCTCATCAACTTGTGTACACTTTGATCTACAAATTTTCGATTTCGAACCAAAGGAACTACATCAACCTATTTTCCTCAGTTGACCCTCTTAAAATCCCCAAAA
>CAZBKX010000656.1:0-1553 GCA_964492535.1 uncultured Rhodoferax sp.
CCGCGCGCACCGGCGAGTCACTTCCGGCTTGGCATCAGCGGCGTGCCGGGCGTGGGCAAAAGCACTTTTATCGAGGCGCTGGGCCTGTACCTCATAGACAACGGCCACCGGGTGGCGGTGCTCACCATTGACCCCTCCAGCACGGTGTCGGGTGGCTCGATTCTGGGCGACAAGACCCGCATGGAGCGCCTGAGCGTGGATGAGCGCGCCTACATTCGCCCCAGCCCCAGCAGCGGCACGCTGGGTGGTGTGGCCGAGAAAACGCGTGAGGCCATGCTGGTGTGTGAGGCCGCTGGTTATGACGTGGTGATTGTCGAGACCGTGGGTGTGGGCCAAAGCGAGACGGCGGTGCAGGGCATGACCGACATGTTTGTGCTGATGCAGTTGCCCAACGCAGGGGACGATTTACAGGCCATCAAAAAAGGCGTGATGGAGTTGGCCGACCTGGTGGTCATCAACAAGGCCGACATTGACGCGCTGGCCGCGCAGCGCGCGCAATTGCAAATCACCGCCGCCATGCAGTTGCTGGGCATGTTTGGCAGCCATGCCGAGACCTTGTGGCACCCCAAAGCCATGCAGATCAGCGCCTTGAACGGGCAGGGCGTCGACACCTTTTGGGCTGCCGCGACCGAATTCAAAACCCTGCAAACGGCCAATGGCCGGCTGGCTGTGCGCCGCCAGCAGCAGGCGCTGGCCTGGATGTGGGAGCGCATTGACGCGGGCCTGAAGCAGGCGTTTCGCCAGCACCCGCAGGTGCAAAAACTGTTGCCTGAGTTGACCCAGTCGGTGATGGCCGGGCGTGTGCCTGCCTCCACTGCAGCACGAAATCTGCTTCTGGCCGGCGTCATCATTAAATAGATTGCTATTAAATTAGTAAATCCCAACGTATCCAAGCCCTTTGCAAAGAGAGAGAGAAACCATGCACGACATCCTTGTACAACTCGAAGCCAAGCGCCAACTCGCGCGCTTGGGCGGTGGCCAAAAACGCATTGACGCCCAGCACAAAAAGGGCAAGCTCACTGCCCGGGAGCGCCTGGAGCTGCTGCTGGACGAGGGTACGTTTGAAGAGTGGGACATGTTTGTCGAGCACCGCTGCGTGGACTTCGGCATGGAAGAAAACAAGATCCCGGGCGATGGCGTGGTCACCGGCTACGGCATGATCAATGGTCGCCTGGTGTTTGTGTTCAGCCAGGATTTCACCGTGTTTGGTGGGGCCTTGTCTGAGGCCCATGCCGAGAAGATTTGCAAGGTGATGGACCAGGCCATGAAGGTGGGCGCGCCTGTCATTGGTTTGAATGACTCGGGCGGCGCCCGCATTCAGGAGGGTGTGGCGTCCCTGGGTGGCTACGCCGATGTGTTTCAGCGCAACGTCATGGCCAGCGGCGTGGTGCCGCAAATCAGCATGATCATGGGCCCCTGCGCAGGTGGCGCAGTGTATTCACCGGCCATGACCGACTTCATCTTCATGGTCAAAGACAGCTCCTACATGTTCGTGACCGGGCCCGAAGTGGTCAAGACCGTGACGCACGAGGAAGTCACGGCCGAGGAACTGG
>CAZBKX010000657.1:0-2985 GCA_964492535.1 uncultured Rhodoferax sp.
AATGTTTCGTGAAGTGAGCTCCCGCTCAACCTCCCGGCATCCCTCCATGATGAAGGTGTAGTGCCGATCGGAATTGTATGGATGGCGCCCGCCGAGCCCCTGGTAGACCAGCACCGGTTTCCGCAGAAGGTTCGCGGCAAATATGGCCGCGTCCAAGGCCGGGTTCTCGTGGCCACGGACCGCATGGTGCATCCAGTAAAGAACGAATCCGCGCTCTTCTTGAACGGGAAGGCGGTTAAGGCGCCTTATCCGCTCACGAAGGTGGTCGGGATACGCCCGAATTATCGGCAGAGAATCAATCGGCATTTGTCATTTAATAGCTCGGCTATGTTGGTTGCGGCTCTAATACAAACGAAAGCATACGGCAACCTGACGAACGGAATCCACCATCCGGATGGCGCACGCACCTGGCCCTCAGACCCTTTGCGGATGAAGCGCTCGGAGCACCTGACGCCTCGCACCGTCGGCCCCCACAGCGGCCATAGGCTGGTGTCGGTCAGTAAGCGCCAAGCCATTTGCGGCGATGCGTGATAATGTCGGGAGACAGAAGTATGGAGCAATTTATTTGTCCGGCTCCGGTTTATGGATCCTGTTTTGGCCATCGATGGCATGCTGATTCAACACCTCGATCGAGACGTACCGGAGAGCGGCCTCGTGGGATGCTGCCAATACGACCGGAGGTGCAACCCCGGCTTCCAGTGCCTCTTTCCAGCGAAGCGCGCAAAGACACCACCGGTCACCGGGCCTAAGGCCTGGAAACCCGGATTCGGGACGAGGTGTGCTCAGGTCGTTGCCTCTCGATCTGGTAAAATCCAAAAATTTCCTGGTGAGTTCTGCGCATACGACATGTGCGCCTCCATCACGAGGGCCGGTCTCACATTTTCCCGTGCGAAAAAAGCCTGTTTTGGGAGTATCACAGCATATTTCCAAAAGCCCACCCAATACGTTTAGTTGAGTTTCCACATCTGCCCCTCTTTTATCGACAACAGAAGTTGACTATAGTGCCTTAATATGGGAAAAAAAAGGCAAAAGCGAATTCCACCCTGAAAGGTCGCTGGCGCTTTTGCCATGGATGGTTTCCCGTTCTGGCATCAAAAGGTAACGTCAACGTCGGAGAAGATCGTCACTAACCCTTACCGACATTGCACAACAAAGGTATTCTGTAATGTCCCCATTCCGCAAAATAGAGTCGTGCAGCGATGCCATTTTCGAACACCTAACCTAAATTAAACCAAAGATGGAGGAGGAGCGTAATCATGCCGACGTTAAAAGGATCCAAAACGGAACACAATCTGCTTGCCGCTTTTGCAGGCGAGTCGCAGGCACGTAACCGTTACTCATTCGCAGCAAGCATTGCTCGAAAAGAGGGTTATGAACAGATTAACAGCCTTTTCCTTGAAACCTCAGATGACGAAAAGCAACATGCCAAGCTCTTTTTCAAAATGCTTCAGGGCGGGGAGGCGACGATCACCGCGAGTTACCCAGCAGGGGTCGGTGGCGACACTTTGGCTCAATTGAAAGCGGCTGCTGCTGGCGAGCGACACGAATGGACGACTCTTTATGTGGGTTTTGCAGACGAAGCCATTCAGGAAGGATTTCGAGATGTGGCAGAGCTTTTCAAGCAGGTAGGCGCCGTGGAGGAATGGCACGAACGGCGTTACAACAAACTGGCTGAAGCCGTGCAGAACAAATTCGTCTTTAAAAAGCCTCAGAAAGTCCTTTGGAGATGCAGGGAGTGCGGACGTGTCGTCGAGGCCTTCGAAGCACCTATTAAGTGTCCGACCTGTGCACATCCCCAGGCCTTTTTTGAGCTCTATGCTGAAAACTATTGATACGGCCCCATCCAGATCGCGCCTTTTATTTTCCGTTTCCATCCGGAGCGGTTTTTATTTAACCGGCTTGGTAAGGCAAGGACAGATCCATGAATCGACGAAACTTTATCCGGCTGCTGGGTGGGGGGCTTGTTTTAGCTGCGGCCCCGAGTTTAACCAGCTGCAGCAGTGAAGTGCCCCCAAAGTCGATTGCGGCGTGGAAAGGTCCTGTGGTGAGTTTTGGGGCCCCTGTTTTTATGTGTTGAATTCGAAAATAGATGGAGCTATCGATTAAATTGGCGCTGCGGCTATGAGCTTGGGGACGATGAGTTTCCGATGGAAGCGCTGGGGTTCGACCT
This sequence comes from uncultured Rhodoferax sp., assembly GCA_964492535.1. Classification (GTDB taxonomy): domain Bacteria; phylum Pseudomonadota; class Gammaproteobacteria; order Burkholderiales; family Burkholderiaceae_C; genus Rhodoferax. Next base: position 2,171 of record CAZBKX010000657.1, read on the forward strand.
GCGGGCTGAGGCCGTTCTGGCAACGCTCACGGAGGATGTCCTCAAGTCCAGCGAGATCGAAGGCGAAATCCTGGACAAGGACATAGTGCGGTCCTCGATCGCGCGACGGCTTGGCATGGACATCGGCGCGCTGGCCCCCGCCGACCGGCATATAGAGGGTGTGGTCGAGATGATGCTCAATGCCACCCAGAAGTATGCCGAGCCCCTGACCGACGAGCGCCTGTTCGCATGGCATGCTGCGCTGTTCCCCACCGGGCGCAGCGGAATGACCAGGATCATCGTCGGCGCGTGGCGCGATGACGGCTCCGGCCCGATGCGGGTGGTCTCCGGTCCGATTGGGCGCGAGAGGGTGCACTACGAAGCTCCGAGTGCGCCGCGCCTCGAAGCGGAAATGTTCGCCTTTCTGAAGTGGTTCAACGATGAGGCCGTGCTCGATCCCGGTCTGAAGGCGGCGCTGGCGCATTTGTGGTTCGTCACCATCCACCCGTTCGATGACGGCACCGGGCGCATTGCGCGCGCCATTGCGGACATGGCGCTCGCGCGCTCCGAACAAAGCGCCCAGCGCTTCTACAGCATGTCTGCGCAAATCCGGCTGGAGCGTACTGCCTACTACGACATCCTGGAAGCCACGCAGAAGGGCGATCTCGACGTCACCGCATGGCTGGAATGGTTTCTTGGCTGGCTCGACCGCGCGATCGAAGGCGCGGTGGTCTCCGTTTCCGGCGTGCTGCGCAAGGCGCGTTTCTGGGAAGATAAATATATCCACCCGCTCATTTAGCGCCAGAGCATGGTCGTCAACAGAATTCTGGAATGCT
>CAZBKX010000658.1:0-1931 GCA_964492535.1 uncultured Rhodoferax sp.
CGACGTTGCTGACGATGACCGCGCGCGTGACCTTGTCGCGGCCGTCGTGCAACCGGCGTGCCAGTTGGTTGAGCGGTGGCACGCGCGTGTGCACCCACCACTCGCCATAGGCGTTGGCTTCGGCCAGCACCCAATCGCCGACCGCGATGGCGTCGCCCTCGGCGAGGAGGCTGGCGCGCAGCGCGGGCAGCAGGCGGGCACCGTGCTCGGCGCCGCCATCGTGCAGTGTCAGGCCTTCACGCTGCACCTCGGTGACACGCATCAGCGCCGGCTCGATGCCGGTGCGCCGCAGCGCGGCTTCGGCGCCGCTCGGCGCCAGGGTGACGAGTTGCTGAATGAGCGCGGGCGTCAGTCCAATGCTGCGCAGACGCTCGAATACCGTTGAATCGATCATGGCTGATTTCAATTCCGAAACGTGGACAGACCGGTGCGGCGCGCAAGCGACCGCGGCAGCCGGAAGCGAGAAGCTTTCGGCAACGATGGGTATGGGGTCTGTCGGCCGCGACGCTGCGGTCACGGCGCCTTGCGGCGGAAGTTCAGCGCTGATTCAAGGGCGTCAAGGGCGGCCGAAGCCGCCCTGCGCAGACGAAAGTGTCAGAGCGCGCAGGCCGACAGGAGGGCAATGTCTGCAGTCTTCATGGCGGCCTCCTGTGGTGGGTTGATACGAGCGCGCAATGTGCCGCTGCCGGTGGCCCAAGTCAAGCGTTTTGACTTCGCCTGTCGCAAGTCTTCCACAAACAGGGGCACGCATTGCGCGCCCTATGCTGCAACCCATGGCGCCCTGCCCCACCGTCGACGTGCTGCATCTGGACGATGCGCTGATCGTCGTCGACAAGCCCGCCGGCCTGCTGGCCGTGCCGGGACGCGGCGAGGCCGGACGCGACAACCTGGCGGTGCGTGTGCAGGCGCAGTTCGCCAATGCGCTGGTCGTGCACCGGTTGGACATGGCGACCTCGGGCGTGATGCTGTTTGCGCGCGGCGCAGCTGCACAGCGCCGGCTCAGCATGGCCTTCGCCAACGGTGAAGTGGCCAAGCAGTACGTCGCCATCGTCGAGGGTCGGCTGCAGGGCGGCCGCGGTGTCATCGACGCGTCGCTGGCGGCCGACTGGCCGCACCGGCCGCGGCAGGTTGTCGATTGCGAACGCGGCAAACCCTCGCTGACGCACTGGCGTGTCCTGGAGCGCGCCGCCGACAGCACGCGGCTGCTGCTGGAGCCCGCCACGGGGCGCACGCACCAACTGCGCGTGCACCTGCAGTGGCTCGGGCACCCGATCCGAGGCGACGCGCTCTACGCGGCCGCTCCGCTGCGCGCCGACCGCCTGCTGCTGCATGCGACCCGCATCGCCCTGGCGCACCCGCAGACCGGCAGCCCGTGCCACTTCGTCAGCGACCCGCGGTTCTGATCGTGGCCGCAACCCGGGCGTATCCTGCCCGTCACGACCATGCACCTCGCCATCCCTGCGGCCGTTTCCCTAGTCGCCCAGGCTGACGCCGATGCCGCGTGCGGCCTGCAGCAGCGGGTGGTCCGGCGGCACCGGGCGGCTGCGGCCGGCGACGTCGGACAACGCGGCGCTGGCGACATCCTCGCCCTGCAGCGCCACCATGCGGCCGAAGCGCCCGGCCTTGACGAGCTGGGCGGCCTCGAAACCGAAACGCGTCGCCAGCACCCGGTCGTAGGCGGTGGGTGAGCCGCCGCGTTGCGTGTAGCCCAGCAGCGTGGTGCGCACCTCGCTCTTCACCAAGGGCTGCAGGCGATGCTGCAGCGCTTGCCCGACGCCGCCCAGGCGCAGCGGGTCGGGGCTGCCGGGCAGCGTGGCTCGCACCGTGAGCCCTTCCCCACGTGCGTGGGCGCCTTCGGCGATGCAGATCAGCGTGCAGCCACCGACGCCGCCGCGTGCCTCGTGCTGTCGGCACAGCTCTGCGACACGCTC
>CAZBKX010000659.1:0-7873 GCA_964492535.1 uncultured Rhodoferax sp.
TTGGCCACGCTCAGCGCATCCGCGGTGGCCTCGATGTGGGGGAGCAGAACGACAAACTCATCCCCGCCCACGCGGGCAATGGTGTCCGAGGTGCGCACACAGGACTGCATGCGCAGTGCCACCGCCCGCATCAACTCGTCGCCTGCGGCGTGGCCAAACTCATCATTCACGGGCTTGAACTTGTCGAGGTCGATAAAAATCAGGGACAGGCGGTGCTGGTCCCTGCGGGCCAGGGCTGCAGCCTGGTGCAGGCGGTCGTCGAGCAGGCGGCGGTTGGGCAGGTGGGTGAGCGGGTCGTGAAAAGCCAACAGATTGATCTCTTCCTCTGCTGCCTTGCGCAGGGTGATGTCGGTGTGGGTCGCCACGTAATGCGTCACTTTGGCGTCTTCGTTGGACACGGCATTGATGCTCAACCAGACCGGCAAAACATCACCATTTTTTCGCTGATTCCAGATTTCTCCCTGCCAGTTGCGGTCATGCTGAATGGTGGCCCACAGTGAGTCATACAGCGCCGGTTCGTGTCGGGCGGACTGCACCATCTGCAGGGTCTGCCCCAGCGCTTCCGGCGCGCTGTAGCCAAACAGCGCCGAGAAGGCTTGGTTGATGCGAATGATCACGCCATGGGCATCCATGATGACCATGCTTTCATGCGACTCAAAGGCGGTGGCAGCAATGCGCAAGTCGGCTTCGCGCATTTTGCGTTCGGTCACATCTTCGGTGGTGCCGATCAGGCGCACCGGTGAGCCCGGGTCGCCGACATGCAGCGCGGCTCGGTTGCGCAAAAAGCGCACGTGCCCCTGTGGATGGCGAATCTGGAACGTCAGGTCAAACGGCTGGCGGTGCCTGATGACGGCTCGGGTCGCGGCCCGAATGCGGTCGACCTCACCCGGCAGCAGCAATTGCTTCCATTCGTCATTGAGGCTGGACGCCGACTCCGGCCTCAGCCCAAACAGGGTGAACATCGCCGCATCCCAGTGGTATTTTCGGGCGCCCGGTTCGAACTCCCAGATGCCCACCCCGGCCGCCTCGGTGGCTAATTTCAGTCGCTGGTTGATCGTTCGTTGTTGCGTCCGGTGGCGTTCAAACAAGAACAGGCTGATCGCGCACAGGAGTGTGAAAACAAGGTAGGCCAGCAGCTGGGTGCGCAAGCTGGTCTGCCAGGTCGCAAACAGGGCGTCAGTTCCCCGGCTGATCGAGACGACCAAGGGCTTGTCCATGTGCAGTTGCTCGGGCTGGATAGTGTGCAATACGGTCAGGCGCTGGTCGCCTGTGGACTCGGACTTGCCTTGGAAACGGCTGAAGGCTTGCTTGCTCTGCATGTGCTGCGCAAAGACGGTGCCCGGCGCAGACACGTCCTTGCCAATGACCTCTGGCAAAGCTGGGTGGCTGACAAAAACTTTGCCATCGCCATGCACCAGCATGGATTGAATGTCGTCGGCATAGCGCACCGAATTCAACAAAATCTGGATGTCGACGGGGTCCACCGTGGCAGACACAACGCCCAAAAATTCGCCGTTGGGGCCGATGATCGCCTGGCTTAAATTGATGACGAACTTATTCAATACCGATAAGAACGGCTCGCTGACGTGAAGCAATCGGGAATTCCTGAGTCGCAGATGCACCTGAAAATATTCTCTATGGGCAAAGTTGCGCGCCACCAGTTCAGTCCGGTTGGAGGCAGTGGCGGTCCCCTGGGCATCCATCACCAGAAAGGTCCTTACTGACGGCATGGATTTCTCCATGCTGTTGAGTCGCCGGATGGCGTGCGCCTGACCATCGACCTGACCTGCCCAGTAAGGCAGCTCGGTGACGAGGGACTCCAGCGCGAGGTTGATGGCGGCCAGCTGGCGCGACAGGTTCTCCTCGATGACCTTCGATTGGGACGTCAATCGCTCTTGCTCGATGGTCTCCAGCCGCGCACGTTCCTGGACCAGGCTAAAGGCCATGAACGCCCCCAGGGCGCCCAGCCCGAGAGACAGCAGCAGCCAGTGTCTCCAGCGGACCAGGAAAAGGCTCACTCCAGCCCTTCTTCGACCAGTTCAGAGGCGCGCAGCAGGGCGCGTGCCTTGGCCTCGGTTTCCCGCCACTCCAGCTCCGGCACCGAGTCAGCCACCACGCCAGCTGCCGCCTGCACATACAGGGTCTGGTCTTTGATGATGCCGGTGCGAATCGCAATCGCCACGTCCATGTCGCCGGCGTAGCTCAGGTAGCCGCAGGCGCCGCCGTAGAGTCCGCGCTTGCTGGGCTCCAGTTGGTCGATCAGTTCCATGGCGTGCACTTTGGGGGCGCCCGTGAGCGTGCCCGCCGGGAACGTGGCTTTGAGCACATCCATGCTGGTCATGCCGTCCAGGAGGGTGCCTTCGACGTTGCTCACAATGTGCATGACATGGCTGTAGCGCTCCACGCTGAAGGCCTCGGTCACCTTGACCGACCCGGTCTTGGCGATGCGTCCAATGTCGTTGCGGGCGAGGTCAATCAACATCACATGCTCGGCGCGCTCTTTGGGGTCGTTGATCAGCTCTACCTCGGCGGCCCGGTCCAACTCCGCACTGGCACCCCGGGGCCGGGTGCCGGCCAGCGGTCGGATGGTGATTTTTTGTTCGGTCTGGTCGTCCAGCGAAATTTGCTCCTGGCGCACCAGAATCTCAGGGCTGGCCCCCACCACATGGAAATCTCCAAAGTGGTAGTAATACATATAGGGGCTGGGGTTGAGTGCGCGCAGGGCCCGGTACAAACTGAGTGGTGATTCGGTGTAGCGCTTTTTGATGCGCTGGCCCACCTGCACCTGCATGAAGTCGCCTCCGGCGATCAACTCCTTGGCGCGCTCCACGGCCGCGATGTAGTCCGCCTTGGCGAATTCCCGCTCGACAGGAAAACTCTGCGTGGGTTTGACCACCGGTGCACTGACCGAGTATTTGAGTTGCTCCTTGAGCTCGCGCAGTCGCTTCTTGGCGTTGGCGTAGGCCTCCGGCAGTGCCGGGTCGGCGTACACAATCAGATACAGCTTGCCCGACAGGTTGTCGATGACCGCCAATTCTTCACATTGCAGCAGCAGAATGTCGGGGCAGCCCAGGGTGTCGGGCGGGCAGGAGGCCTGCAGTTTCTTCTCGATGTAGCGCACCGTGTCGTAGCCAAAGTAGCCCGCCAGTCCACCACAAAAACGCGGCAGGCCGGGCCGCAGCGCCACCTTGAAGCGTTTTTGGTAGCTGGATATGAAGTCCAGCGGGTTGGCCGTGGAGGTCTCCACCACCACACCATCGGTCACCACCTCGGTGCGGGCCTCCAGGCCAAAGCCACTGGCGCGCACCAGGGTACGGGCCGGCAGACCAATGAAGCTGTAGCGGCCAAAACGTTCGCCACCCACCACGGATTCCAGCAAAAAGCTGTGCCGCCCGGCGTCTTTGGCGTGCGCCAGCTTCAGGTACAGCGACAGAGGCGTTTCCAGGTCGGCAAAAGCTTCTGCCAGCAGGGGTATGCGGTTATAACCTTGGGCGCTCAGGCTTTTGAATTCGAGTTCAGAGATCACGGCAGGGGTTCTTTCAGTTCAGTGCGTCATTGGAGCGGTCGGCATGGGCTGTTTGCCCGAGTGGAGCCACAAAGACGACATGCAGCACGGCGTGCTGCGGCTCATTCACACACAGAGAGGGAGAAGCTCAGGCAAGCGCCCGATGACCGTGCCGGGGCCGCCAGGGCCAGGCTCCCCGGTCACTACAACCTGTGATGGCGATACGGTGAATAAACATGATAGAAGTGTAGCAAACCGGCCCAAGTCAGCGAGCGACTCGCCCTGTTATCGAAAAACCTGTTGCGCCTGCCGATCAAGCGTCGCGATATCGGCGTTTGCACAAAAATAGCACGATCGTGCTATTCGATGGGGGCGTCATGAAGCTCATTCGAACCCTTGTTCTGGCGGCCGCTGGCAGCCTGCTCATGTTGGGCGCTCAGGGCGCTACGGTCAGTGTCCAGGGCGTGAAGCTGGAAGACACCATCGAGATGCAGGGCAGCCGGCTGCAGCTCAATGGTGCGGGCACCCGCTTCAAGGCAATCTTCAAGGTCTATGTGGCCGGCTTGTACCTGTGTAAAAAAGCCACCACGCCGGACGAGGTTGTCAATCAGCCAGGTCCCAAGCGGTTGGCGCTCACCATGCTCAGGACGATTGATTCCAAGGAGCTGGGCAAGCTGCTGACCCGGGGCATGGAGGACAACATGGACAAGGCGGCCATGTCCAAGCTTGTTCCGGGGCTGATCCGCATGGGTGAGATGTTCGCCGCGCAAAAGCCGTTGGTGGCGGGGGACCAGTTCATGATCGAATGGGTGCCCAACGTGGGCAGCGTGATCACGGTCAAGGGCGTGGTGCAGGGCGAGCCATTCAAGGAGGCGGAGTTTTTCAAAGCCTTGATGATGATCTGGCTGGGCCCGGTGCCTGCTGATAATTTGCTCAAAGACGCTTTATTAGGGGGAAAATAGCGCGTCGGTGATGTCTTGGGACGTCACTTCCCTTGTTCCAGAAAAAAAGGCGTTCCTATGAAACTTCGGCACCAGGTTCTTGCATTGGGTTGGTCAGGCGCATTGGCCGCCTGTCTGGTGGGGGGCATGGCATTGTTCAACGCCTCGCGCGTGGCGCAGAGCATTGACCAGTCCGTCAGCACCGGGTCTGCATTGCAACTCAGCCAAAAGGCCGACATGATGCACGATGCCGTGCGGGCTGACGTGCTGCAGGCCATGCTGGGGTCTGTGGCCAAAGAATCCATCCAGATGTCTCAAGCGCAGGGTGCCTTGCAAGAACATGCCGGGACGTTTCAGAGCGCCTTGACGCAGTTGCAGGCCCTGCCCCTGTCGCCGCAGGTCAGAGCCATCATTGGCAACACACTGCCGCTGGTCAATGACTACACGCAGGCCGCTGCGGCCGTGCAAGCGCAGTTGGCCAAATCTGCCGCGCCCGACAAGGCCCTGTCGGAATTTCAGGCGCTGTTCCTGGCCCTTGAAAAGCAGATGGCCCTCCAGAGCGAAGCGATTGAAAAGGAGGTTCAGTCCATCGGCGAACAAGCCAGGGGTCGTGCGTCCCAGGCCCTCGTGAGTACGGGCCTGGCGCTGGCGCTGGCAACAGTTTGCCTCGTCTTCGCTGCCTTGTGGCTGGCCCGACAGTTGGCACAACCGATGGCGCACGCCATTGACATTGCAGACCAGCTGGCCTTGGGCAACCTGTCCATGCCGGTGGCCCCTGCCGGCAATGAGGAGACCTTGCGCTTGCTGGGGGCCATGTCGCGCATGCAAACCAGCTTCATCGAGATGGTGGGCAGCGTCAAACGCAATGCCGAGGGGGTGGCCAATGCCAGCAGTGAGATTGCGCAGGGCAACCACGATCTTTCAAGCCGAACCGAGCACCAGGCCGGCGCACTGGAGCAGGCCTCATCCAGCATGCGGCAGCTCAGCTCCGCCGTCAAACAAAACGCCGGCAACGCGCGCCAGGCCAACCAGTTGGCCCTGAACGCCAGCATGGTGGCCGTGCAAGGCGGCGAGGTGGTGGGCCGGGTGGTGGAAACCATGAAGGGCATCAACGAGTCCTCGCGCAAGATCTCGGACATCATCAGTGTCATTGATGGCATTGCTTTTCAGACCAATATCCTGGCGCTCAATGCGGCGGTGGAAGCCGCCCGGGCCGGCGAGCAAGGCCGCGGCTTTGCCGTGGTGGCCAGCGAAGTGCGCAGTCTGGCCGGGCGCTCGGCCGAGGCAGCCAAGGAAATCAAGACCCTCATCAACGCCAGCGTGGAGCGGGTTGAGCATGGCTCGGCGCTGGTGGACCAGGCTGGTGCCACCATGACCGAAGTGGTGGGCAGCATCCGCCGGGTAACCGACATCATGGGCGAGATCAGCGCCGCCAGCAACGAACAAGCCACCGGTGTGGCACAGGTGGGTGATGCGGTGATGCAGATGGACCAGGCCACGCAACAAAATGCCGCGCTGGTTGAAGAAATGGCGGCCGCTGCCACCAGTCTGAAAACTCAAGCCAATGAATTGGTCGTGGCGGTGGGGGCCTTCAAGCTGGGGAGCCATGACATTCAACAAGGGGTGGTGGCACCTGCAGCAGTGCGCACCAGGAACCCCGACGGCAAGCCGTACGGCGGGGCTGAACGCAGGGCAGCGGGCGCTGCCCATCGTGGTGCGAGCGCCCGGTCAGCCTAATTCCGCCAGGGAGTCGATGAATCCATCTGCGTCTACCGCGCGGATGGGTTGGCCGTGGTTGTAGCCGTAGGTCACCAGCCACACCGGGCAGCCTGCTGCGCGCGCGGCCTGAGCGTCATTGCTGGAGTCGCCCAGCATCAAGGTTCGAGCAGGGGTGGTGCCGAGCGCCTCGCAGGTTTTGAGCAAAGGCAGGGGGTCCGGTTTTTTGCGATCAAACGAGTCACCCCCAAACGTGTGCTCAAAAAATCCATCCAGTCCCTTGTCCTTCAGAAGCACCTGTGCAAACGCAAGGGGCTTGTTGGTCAGGCACGCCAGTTTCAAGCCCCGGGCCTTGAGATGGGTCAGTCCTTCAACCACGCCGGGGAATACCGTGGCGTGCTGGCCGTTAATCGTCAGGTAGTGGCGCTGGTAACTGGACCAGGCTTGCCCGAAAAGTGTCTCCGATGGTCCTCCGCCAGTCGTCGGTATGGGGGACTCATTTGCTCCTGAAATGGACTGTATAAAGTTAATGTATACGCCGGCTAGAGCGGTTTTTATCAGGTTTTCAGAGCCTTTTCCTACCCATTGGGCCACGTCGGCCCGGTTCACTTGGTTGTGGGCATAGGGTGGAGGCAAATCACCCAGCATGCGATTGAGGGCCACGCAAAAATCGTCCAGCGTGTCGACCATCGTGCCGTCCAGATCCACAATGGCGGCATCGAAGTTGAGCACATTCAAAGACAATTCATCCCGGCAGGTTGAGGGTTTGCCATCTGCGGGCGCCCGTTTGATGCGCCTGATATCAGTGATCGCCCTGGGCTTGGTTGTCGCGTCTCAGACTGACGGCATCCATCTGCGACAGGGTCAGTTCGCCTTGGGCGAGTCGAAACAGCCGCATGGAGTTGCTGACGCCCTCGACCTGCCCACGCAGCGCCTGGGCTGTCGCCGCGAGCTGTTCCACCATGGCGGCGTTTTGCTGGGTCATGGTGTCCATGTGGGTGACGGCCTCATTGACCTGGGAGATGCCCAATTGCTGCTCCGAGGCCGACAGACTGATCTGCGTCAAGACCGTGCTGACTTGTCCGACGGCATGCAGCGCGGCCTGCATGCGCTCCAGGGCCCGGCCGGTTTGTTCGCTTCCGGTGCCTATGCGGCCTGACGAATCGGTAATGAGCTGCTTGATGTCGCGCGCCGCGCCCGCACTGCGCTGCGCCAGCGCCCGCACTTCAGCCGCCACCACCGCAAACCCGCGCCCCTGTTCACCCGCTCGCGCAGCTTCCACCGCCGCATTGAGCGCCAGAATATTCGTCTGGAAGGCTACGCCTTCAATCAACTGGATGATGTCGCTCATTTGCGCCGAAGAAGCACTGATGCCACGCATGGTCTCAGCCACCGAGTTGACCGCGTCGTTGCTGCGCTGGGTAATCTCTGCGGTCTCGGTGGCCAGCTGTGCGCCCCGAATGGCTGAAGCAGCGCTGAGTTGCACCGTACCGTTGATTTCTTCCATGGATGCTGCGGTTTGCTCCAGGCTGCTGGCCTGAGACTCGGTGCGAGAGGACATGTCCAGGTTACCTTCGGCGATCTCACGCACCGTGTTGCTCAGCTCCTGTACTTCTTGCCTGACGTCCCCCACCACCGTGCGCAGATTGACCGAGACCTGATTCAAAGCCTGCTGGACTTGGCCAATCAGGCCATCTTCTCCTTGGGCGAT
>CAZBKX010000660.1:0-2181 GCA_964492535.1 uncultured Rhodoferax sp.
CCACCAACCGCATCAACACGCCCGAGGTGGCTGAACAATTGCTGGCCGACGGGTTTTGCGACATGGTCTCGATGGCGCGGCCTTTTTTGGCCGACCCGCTGTTCATTCAAAAAGCTGAGCAAGGCAAGGCCGACGAAATCAACACCTGCATTGGCTGCAACCAGGCCTGCCTGGACCATACCTTTGGCGGCAAGATCACGTCCTGCCTGGTGAACCCGCGCGCCTGCCATGAGACCCTGCTCAACATCGTGCCCACGAAGACACGGGGCCGCATTGCCGCGGTGGGCGCCGGGCCGGCCGGACTGGCGTTTGCCACCACCGCTGCCCAGCGCGGGTTTGAGGTGACCTTGTTTGATGCCGCCGCAGAGATTGGTGGCCAGTTCAACATCGCCAAGCAGGTGCCCGGCAAAGAAGAGTTTTACGAGACGCTGCGCTTCTTTGGTCGCCAATTGGAGCTGAACAAAGTCAAACTGGTGCTGAACCACCGCGCCACCGCCACCGAACTGGCTGCCGGCGGCTACGCCCACATCGTGCTGGCCACCGGCGTGACACCGCGCCTGCCAGAGATTGAAGGCATCACCCACCCCAAGGTGGTGAGCTACCTGGATGTGCTGCGCGACAAGTGCGCGGTGGGCCAGACCGTGGCGCTGATTGGTGCGGGCGGCATTGGTTTTGACACGGCCGAATACCTGCTGCACGAAGGAGTGAGCCCCAGCCTGGACGCGGCCAAGTTTTTTGCCGAATGGGGCGTGGACACCACCTACAGCACACGCGGCGGCCTGACCCCGGCGCACATTGAGAAGAGCCCGCGCAAGGTTTACCTGCTGCAGCGCAAGGCCAGCAAAGTGGGCGATGGCCTGGGCAAAACCACCGGCTGGATTCACCGCACCTCGCTCAAAAACCGCCAGGTGGACATGCTCAATGGCGTCACTTACCGCAAAATCGACGACGCCGGCCTGCACATCTCAGTAGGCGACAAGGACATGACCATTCCCGCCGACACCATCGTGGTGTGCGCGGGGCAAGACCCGCAGCGCGAGCTGCAGGCCGAACTGGTGGCCGCGGGTTGCAGCGTGCATTTGATTGGCGGCGCCGACAAGGCCGCCGAGCTGGACGCCAAACGCGCCATCAAGCAAGGCACCGAGCTGGCCGTGGCGCTGGAAGGCACGCCCGCCAAGGGTGCCGTAGTGCCTGCCACCAGCAGCACCGGTTTGACGCCCGCTGCGGCGGCCTCGTTGAAGCAGTGGTACACCATGGCCGCGCAGGGCGACCTGAGCGAATTAGGCAGCATTCTGCACCCCAAGGCTGTGTTTCGATCGCCCATGGCGCACACGCCCTACCCCGGCGCGCAGGTGGTGCAGTTCATTTTGGGCACGGTATTGAAGGTGTTTGAAGACTTTGTCTACCACCGCGAGTTGGTCAGTGCCGACGGCTTGAGTGTGGTGCTGGAGTTCAGCGCCAAGGTGGACGGCAAAGACCTCAAGGGCATCGACCTGGTGCAATTTGATGCCGACGGAAAAATCGTTGACTTTGAGGTGATGGTACGCCCCTTGAGCGGCTTGCAGGCGCTGGGCGAAGAAATGGGCAAACGCGTCGCGCCCTTCATGGCGGCGTATAAAGCGTCCCAGAGCAAATAACCACCCCACAGAACAGGAACAGGCCATGACTTACGAGACGCTGAAGGTCACCATTGAGAACCACATTGCCACCGTGCGCCTGAACCGCCCGGACAAGGCCAACGCCATGAACGCAGCCATGTGGCAGGAGATTCGCCAGGCCTTTCAGTGGGTGGACGCAACGCCCGAGGCCCGCGTGGCCATTCTGCAAGGCGAAGGCCGCCTCTTTACGGCGGGTATTGACCTGCAAATGATGATGGCCATGGCGCCCCAGGGCAAGGATGCCTGCGACGGCCGCACACGCGAAAGCCTGCGCCGCACAGTTTTAGACATGCAGGACACGCTGACCAGCCTGGAGCGCTGCCGCAAGCCGGTGCTGGCCGCTGTGCACGGCGCCTGCATTGGCGGGGGCATTGACCTGATCACCTGCGCCGACATGCGCTACTGCTCGGCTGACGCTTACTTCTGCATCAAGGAAATCGACATCGGTATGACCGCCGATGTGGGCACGCTGCAGCGCCTGCCCCGCCTAGTGGGCGAAGGCATGGCGCGCGATCTGGCCTAC
>CAZBKX010000661.1:0-2291 GCA_964492535.1 uncultured Rhodoferax sp.
CGTCGGCTTCAAGCCCAGCGGCGGCAGGGTGCCCATCAAGCCGCCTTACCTGGGCCGCGTGGCTGGCCCGCTGACGCGCACCGTGGCCGACACCGCGCTGATGTTGGCCACGCTCAGCCGACCCGACTGGCGCGACGCAACCAGCCTGCCGCCGCAGGCCATCGCGTGGGACGACATCGACGGAAACCCCGCCGCGGCGCTGCGGGGCCTGAAGCTCGGCCTGCTGATGGACGCCGGTTGGGGCTTGCCGTTGGACGTCGAGATCGCCGCCGCGGTGCAGGCGGCTGCGCACGTGTTCGAACGGGCCGGCGCCAGCGTCGAAAGCGTGCCGCCCTTCACCACGCGCGAGATGGCCGACGGCATCAACCTCTTCTGGCGCCTGCGCTCGTGGCTCGACATCTCGGCGCTGTCGCCCGATCGCCAGGCCAAGGTGCTGCCCTACATCCGCGCGTGGGCCGCCGCCGGCGCCGGCTGCAGCGCCGCCGACGCATTCCACGGCTACAGCCAGTTCGCGGCCCTGCGCGACGCCGCGGTCGTCGCCTGCCAGCCGCACGACTTCGTTCTTTCGCCGGTGTCCCCGGTGTCGGCCTTCGCCGCCGATTGGGCCAGCCCCACCAACGACCCGCTGCGCGCCATGGAGCACATCGCCTACACGCTGCCGTACAACATGAGCGAGCAGCCCGCGATCAGCGTGCCCTGCGGCCACACCGAAAGCGGTCTGCCCATCGGCCTGCAGATCATCGGCCGCCGCCACGACGACCTCGGCGTGCTGCGCCTGGCGCGCGCCTGGGAAGGGCTGCGGCCGCCGCTGCGGCCATGGCCGTCGCCGCCCTGAGTCCGGGCCGGCGCGGACACGGTCGCCAGCGCGCTACATTCCGCTCCATGTCTCACGCAGACCTCCGCGGCAACCCCACCGGCAGCGCCAGCGTGGTGGCGCGCGAGGCGGCCGAACAGGCGCTGTGGCGGATGATGTCGTTCTACGACACACCGCTGGCCGACCTGGACGCGGCGATGGCCGCCGACCCCGGTTGGGCGATGCCCCACGTGATGAAGGCCGGCTTTCTGCTCAGCCTCACCGAGCCGACCCTGCTGCGCGAGGCCGACGCCCATCTGTCGCACGCACGCGCCCTGGCCAAGGACGCGACGCCGCGCGAGCGCGCCCACCTCGACGCCGTGCAACTGGTGCTGGAGGGTCGCTGGCACGCCGCCTGCCGGTGCTGGGACGCGCTGCTGCTGCAGTACCCGCGCGACGCGCTGGCGCTGCAGTGGGCGCACCTGTGGGACTTCTACCGCGGCGACGCCGCCGGCCTGCGGCTGCGCCCGGCTCGCGCGCTGCCCGAGTGGGACGAAGCGGACCCGCTGTTCAGCCATGTGCTGGCGCTGCATGCCTTCGGCCTGGAAGAGAGCAACCTGTACCCGCAAGCCGAAGAGGCCGGCCGCCGCGCGCTGGCCGCCAACCCGCGCGTGCCCTGGGCCGTGCACGCGGTGGCCCACGTGATGGAGATGCAGGGCCGCTTCGAGGAAGGCTCGGCCTGGCTGCGCCTGAACCAGCCGGCGTGGGCCGAAGGCAACGGCTTCGCCTGCCATCTGTGGTGGCACAAGGCTCTGTTCAGGCTGGAAGCGCTGGACGCCGCCGGCGTGCTGCGACTGGTCGATGCCCACCTCAGCGGCGACGCCTTGCAGATCACGCTGCAGCGCGTCGACGCGGCGGCCATGCTGTGGCGGCTGCATCTGCTTGGCGAGGACGTGTCCGCGCGCTGTGCCGAAGTGCTGTCCGGTTGGGACCTGGCCGACGGAAACGCCGGCCACTACGCCTTCAACGACGTGCACGCGGTGATCGCGATGCTCGGCGCCGGCGACGTACCGCGCGCCGAATCCTGGCTGGCGCGTTGCGCCGAGCGTGCGCTCAAGCCCGCCGACGCCGGCCGCAGCAACCACCAGATGGCGCGCGAGGTCGGCCTGCCGCTGATGCGGGGGCTCATCGCCTTGGCCCACGGCGATGCCGACGGCGCTGCCGACCTCATTTACCCGGTGCGCGCGCTCGCAGCGCGCTTTGGCGGCAGCCACGCGCAGCGCGATCTCATCGACCAGACGCTGCTGGCCGCAGCCGCCCAGGGCGGCCGGCGCGCCATCGGCCGCGCACTCGTCAACGAACGCTCGATGGCCAAGCCGGTGACACCGCTGACGCGGCACTGGATCGAGCGGCTGGCCCTGCCGACGGAGGCGCAGGCATGAACGACGACAAGGTGGGCAGCGCCAGCGCCGACGCGCGCCTGCGGTTGTCGTTGCGG
>CAZBKX010000662.1:0-5742 GCA_964492535.1 uncultured Rhodoferax sp.
GAGCACCCTCAAATCGTGGCTGCCATTTTGGTTCATCTGGACTTTGACCAGGCGGCCGATGTGCTCAAGTTCTTTACCGAGCGTCAGCGCAACGAGGTGATGTTGCGAGTGGCGACGATGGAAGGTATTCAGCCAAGTGCCCTGAAAGACTTGAACGAAGTGCTGTTCAAGGTGCTGGCCGGCGGTGACAAGGTGCGCAAATCGTCTTTGGGCGGTGTCAAGACTGCGGCTGAAATGATTAATTTGTTGGGTACGGCCATTGAGGGGGCTGTGATTGAGTCGATTCGCAATCACGATCCCGATCTGGCCCAAAGAATCATGGACAAGATGTTTGTCTTTGACGACGTCATGAAGCTCGATGACAAGTCGATTCAAATGGTGCTCAAAGAGGTGTCCTCCGATGTGCTGATTGTTGCGCTGAAGGGCGCACAACCCGAGCTCAAGGAGAAAATTCTCAGCAATATGTCGTCTCGTGCAGCCGAGACGTTGCGGGAAGACCTGGAGTCGCGCGGGCCCATGCGGCTGTCCGAGGTTGAAGCGCAGCAAAAAGAGATCTTGAAAACCGTACGTCGTCTGGCCGATGAGGGCTCGATTGTGATCGGCGGCGGTGGCGCCGACGATGCAATGGTGTAAGCCATGCGCAACTACCTTCGTTTTATTCCCGGTGAGGAAGTGGGTGCGGTTGAGCAGTGGAGTTTCGAGCCGGTCGACAAAGAGTCCGTGTTGCGAGCCACACAAGCCAAGGTGAGTGAAGCGGCGGTTGACCACCTAAAGGAAGAGTCCCTCAAGCAAGAGGGCTATGCCGAAGGCTTCATTCAGGGGCAGGCCCAGGCTGCAGTGGAGGCACAGCGGCAAATTACGGACTACATTGCCAATGAGGGGCAAAAAGCGGCTCGTGAATTTGCCGGGCTCTTTGTCGCTGCACAAGTGCAAATGGCGGATGCCGAGCAGGTGATGGCCCGGGGCGTGCTGGATTTGGCGTGTGAGCTGGCCCGCCAGGTGGTGCGCCGGGAGTTGTCGATCAACACAGATACCTTGCAGCCCGTGCTCCGTGAAGCGATGGGTTTGTTGGCCGCAGACACCAAAAGCGCGGTCATCAGGCTGAATCCGCTGGATCTGGAGGTGCTGGAGCCTGTGCTTCGGAGTGAGTTTGCGGGTTTGGCTTTGACCCTGCTGCCCGAGGAGTCGGTCAGCCGGGGCGGCTGCCTTGTGGAGTCAGCAGGAACGGTTGTGGACGGAACCCTTGAAAAGAGGTGGGCGCGTGCCGTTGCCAAGCTGGGACTTGAGTCTGCTTGGGAGGTGCCTGTTGATGAGCAGTGACACCACGGAGAAGTGGGATCTTTTTTTGACGGAGGCCAACAAGCGTGTCAGCAGCGGCAGCGGGTTGGAGGTCCGAGGCACGCTCACCCGGCTGGCGGGGTTGGTGCTGGAGGCTACGGGAATTCGGGTACCAGTGGGTTCACAATGCCTGGTGTCGATGAAATCTCAGGCGCCTGTGCTCACCGAAGTCGTGGGTTTCTCCAATGAGCGAGCTTTTTTGATGCCAGCCGGCGATGTGCATGGTTTGTCGAGCGGCGCGAGTGTGGTGCCAGCACCTGCCTTTATTGCGGTGCCGCGTTTGGGTGAGCGCAGGCAGACTGACCGCGCTGCGGGCTATGGCATGTTGCGCCTGCCGCTGGGGGATGGCTTGTTGGGCCGTGTGGTGGATGCCCATGGTGCGCCAATGGATCGCAGGCGGCCTGTTGAAGATGTGACTTCCCAGGCACTGGATCGTCAGCCCATCAATGCCATGGACCGTGCCCCCGTGCGCGACATGCTTGACACGGGTGTACGCGCAATCAACGCGCTCTTGACGGTAGGTCGGGGTCAGCGAATTGGCTTGTTTGCCGGGTCGGGCGTGGGCAAGAGTGTCTTGCTTGGCATGATGGCGCGTTACACGCAGGCTGACGTGATCGTGGTGGGCCTGATTGGTGAGCGGGGGCGAGAGGTTAAGGAGTTTATTGAGGATATTCTGGGCGAGGAGGGGCGTGCCCGATCGGTGGTGGTGGCTGCTCCGGCCGACGCCCCCCCCTTGCTGCGGATGCAAGGCGCGGCTTACGCCACGGCGATTGCCGAGAGCTTTAGGGACAAGGGGCGTCACGTCTTGCTGCTGATGGATTCGCTCACCCGGTATGCGATGGCCCAGCGCGAAATCGCCTTGGCTATTGGTGAGCCGCCAGCCACAAAGGGCTACCCGCCGTCTTGTTTTGCCAAATTGCCGCAACTGGTAGAGCGCAGTGGCAATGGTTTGCATGGTGTGGGCTCCATCACCGCTTTTTATACCGTATTGACTGAAGGCGATGACCAGCAGGACCCGATTGCCGACGCGGCCAGAGCCATTCTGGATGGGCACATTGTGCTGTCGCGTGCGCTGGCCGAGTCGGGGCATTTCCCGGCTATTGATATTGAGCAGTCGGCCTCGCGGGTCATGCACAACGTGGTGCCCAAATCGCATTTTGAGACGGCTCGACGTTTTCGCGCCATCAATTCTCGCTACGAAAAGGGGCGGGATTTGGTGCAAATTGGCGCCTATGTGGGAGGTTCTGACCCAGCCCTGGATGAGTCGATCAGGCTGCATGACGCCATGGCTGACTTTTTGCAACAGGACATGTTTACTGCGTCTCCCCTGCCGGCCAGTGTCAACGAGATGAAGGTGGCCATGAACCGGGAGCAGCCCTTTTCATGAGTGCCATCAAAAGCCTGCTTCTTGCGATCGATCTGGCCACCCGCAAGCGGGATCAGGCGAGTCAGGTGGTGATGGGCGTTCAAAACGCACAAATGTTCGCGCAGCAGCAGATGGGGCAACTGCAAACCTACGCGGCCGAGACCGAAGCCAGGTGGCATGCCGCAGCACAAGTCATGACAACTCCTGAACTGATGCAACACCATTACCAGTTTATGGATCGATTGCATCATGCGATTGGGTTGCAGGAATCGGCCCTGGAGAATGCAGCCCGCAAGACCGATGCTGCAAAGCGACTGGCGCTGGAGGCGGAGTTCCGGCTGGTGAATCTGAAGCAGGTGCTGAAAAAAAAGCAGGCCGATATGAATATTCTGGAATCCAGGCGTGAGCAAAAGCAGATGGATGAATTTGCAGCCATGCAGACTCGTCAAACAACGGGCGTCTTTTCCAATGGGAGCAATCATGAGTATTGAAGGCAGCAGCACAGTCGCCAGTCACAAACCTGCGACAGGCGACACCAGTCGCACAGCAAAAAGCAAAGGCGCGGCCGGCGGCGTCTTGGACGCCTTGGGTGGAGCAGGGAGTGGTTTTTCAGCGCTGCTGAATTCATTTGACTCGGATGCGGTTGAAGACGATGCCTTGGCGCAGCAGATGCCGATGGATCAGCCTGCCCCAGCCTTGCAACCACCAGCAGATCCGCTGCTCAAGCCCTTGCCTCAAGACCTGCCGAATGACTTGCAACTCCTGCTGGCACAAGCCAATGAAGTGTCGGCCGATAAGCCCACCTCGCTCCCAGCCGAGCTACTGGGAACCCAGCTCTCAAACCCGGTGACCACGGTGGTCGCCTCAACTGCAGAGTTCGCTGCTGGCTCCATGCCAATTCCCTTTGCTCAAGGCACACTCAGCAACCAAACCACGCTGCCTGGGCTGGCTGGCAAGGAAAACCTTGCTTTACTAAATAGGAGTGTTATTCCTGCGGCCGGAATGATGAGCCTTGTTGAGCAGCCTGACACCGATGTCGCTCTGCCTGCTGACTTGTTGCTCGTCCAGCCAGGGCAAGGCGCACAACAGCGTTCTCTGAAAAACAGAGTCGCCGAAGGCTTGTCTGGCGTGGGCAATGCAATGCTCGATCCGCGCTTGCAGGGTATTTCGTCATCTGTGGATGTCGCGGATCGTGAAACTGCCATGATGGGATCGCTAGTTGTCGGTGGTTTCTCTGAAGGCTTGGCTCGCCCCGGTGATCGGAGCACTGGCAAACCCTCATTTGTACTGGCTGGATCGGGCGCTGAGGGGCTCTGGGGTCAGACCGCTTTCCAGGGAGCGCCTGGGCCCGAAGCATCGAGTGCGGCAGCGGGGTCTGCGGCTTCCTCCATGGAGTCTGTGGTCGCTGACACCGTGAGTTATTGGGTTACCCAGGGCGTCAAGAATGCTGCACTCAAGCTTGATGGATTTGGTGAGCACCCATTGGAGGTGAGTATTTCAATGCAGGGTGGTGAGGCGCGTATTGACTTTAGGACTGATCAGCCTGAAATTCGCCAAATTCTTGAGGGTGCGATGACGCATTTGAAGGACCTTCTGAAGAGCGAGGGCGTGGTGCTGTCCGGTGTCTCCGTGGGCTCATCGGGTCAAAATGGAGCGGGTAGTCAGGATGGACGCGATCGTCCCGGTGCCCGCCAAGGCACTGTTGTAACAACAAAAATTTCGTCTGCTGATAGCCCGAAACTTGTGAGTCTTCCTGCGGGCCGAGTTCTAGACCTTTTTGTATGAGAATCGGAAAGGCGCGGTAAAGCGCCTTTTCCCCCTGGCTAATTCCGATGTTGTTGCGCGGCTTATCCTGAATAATGATGTGCAACTTGATGTGTTTAAGGAGATAGAGTGGCTACGAAACCTGACGCAGAGACGGCGGATGCTGGTGGGGGCGCCCCAGGGGCGCCCAAAAGTAAAAAAATGTTGGTGATCGTCGGTGGTCTTGTAGTGGTTCTTGCTCTGGCTGGCGGCGGCGCATGGTTCGTGATGGGCAAGAAGGCCGCTGCAGGAGAAGACGTTGAGGAAGTGTCGCACGCAGCCCCCAAGGGGCCGCCAACATTTCTGCCCCTGGATAATATGGTCGTTAACCTCGCTGACCCGGGGGGTGAAAAAGTGGCTCAGGTCGGTATTACGCTTGAGGTCGTCGATGCGAAAGCGGTCGAAAAAGTCAAAGTTTATTTGCCTGCTATTCGCAGCGGTATTCTTTTGCTGATTTCCCAGCGCACCGCTGAGGATCTGTTGCAGATCGAAGGCAAAGAGAAGCTCGCCCAAGACGTGTTAGCGGAGGCTTTGCGGCCCTTTGCAGACGGAGAAGGGGTAGATCCCAAAGACAAGAAGGCGGTGGCGCGAGCGAAAAAGCTGGCAGAAGCGGGCCCGGTGCGCGGGGTTTATTTTTCCAGTTTTATTGTTCAATGACCATGATTCTGCAAGTCTCGTATGAGTGAGTCATTTCTTTCCCAGGAGGAAGTTGACGCCCTGCTGGAGGGGGTGACAGGCGAGAGCCAGAAGCTCGTTGAGGAAGATCATGAGCGGGGTGATGTACGTGCTTACAACATCTCTAGCCAAGAGCGAATTGTTCGGGGCCGAATGCCGACGATGGAGATCGTCAACGAGCGATTTGCGCGAAATCTCCGGGTTGGGCTGTTTAACTTCATTCGGCGAAGCCCGGAGATTTCTGTAGGACCTGTGACTGTTCAACGTTACAGCGCATTTTTGCGTGAGCTTGCGGTTCCCACTAATTTCAATATTGTGGCCATTCGCCCTTTGCGGGGAAGCGGACTGATTGTTTGTGAGCCGGCACTTGTGTTTGGCGTTATTGACACGCTGTACGGGGGTATTGGAAAGTTCCAGTCCCGTATCGAGGGGCGAGATTTTTCTGCAACCGAGCAGCGGGTGATCAACCGTATGATCGACGTCATCACGGCTGAATACAAGAAGGCATGGAGCGGTATTTACCCGCTTGAATTGGAATACCAGCGCTCTGAAATGCAGCC